>JACMPN010000150.1 GCA_014377495.1 Candidatus Sericytochromatia bacterium | reverse complement strand
TGCCTCCGGGCGTTTCCGTTGACGTCTGGGGAGCCTGGATGTGCGTCCCCGGCTCCCGGTCGGGCTATTGGGCCTTGGCTTCGATCTTGCCACCCGACAGGTTCGTGATGTCGAACTTGAACGGCCGCAGCGTTGCCGATCCGGACAGCACGTCGGCGAGCAAGGACGCGTTGCCCTCGAACTCCACCTCGTAGACCGCCTGGCCATTGCCAAAGCGCTGCTGGTGCACCTTACGGACACCCGTGGTCTCCTGCACGGCCTGCATAAACGCCTTGGCCCGGTTGAAGCTCAACCCCCGGATGGCCAGCTGCACCGGCGCACTGGTGGCGGCCGGCAGCTTGATCAGCGACCCGATGAGGAAGTCCGCTGCCGAGACACCGGCCCGTTCGACGGCCTGGGCACTGATCGTGTCCTTGCCGGACCCGACGGCCTTGTCTTCGAAGACGTCGGCGGCGACGAGCTCGCCGGTGTCGGCGCGGATGGCCTTGATATCCAGCCGGGCCTTGACCGTGGACATGTCGACCATGATCCCGCCGTACGTCTCGACCTTGGCACCGGCCGTCCGCTCGTGGGAAGCGCGGCCCGTCACCAGGATGTCCACGCCCGAGTCCCGCAACTGGGCGAGCACACCGGCGTAGTTACCCTTCTGCATGTCCTTTTCGAGGTTGGGGTTGTCCAGGGCGATCAGGACTTCGCGGTCCGCCGTGCGGAAACCCGCATCCACCAGGCGGCGGTTTACGGCGGACTCGGCCGCTTCCAGGGCATCCTTGTTGTAGCCGCTGCCTTTGAGGACTGTGGCGATCGTCCACTGGCGCAGGACGCCCAGGCCTTTCAGCTGCTGGGCCAACGGCAGGACACTCACCGTCGCGGCGATCTTCACCCAATAGGTACCGCCCTTTTTTTGCTCATCAAGGACTTTCACGTCGCTGACGAAGCCGTTGGCCTTCGTGTAGATCGAATCGGAGAGCACCTGGAAGTTCTGGACTTTGGTTTCGGAATTGACGAAGACCCCCACGGACTGTTCAACTGCGGCCCGTTTCGCCTGATTGATGGCCTGGTTGCGGGCCGTGTCGACCGAGCCTTCGATCGGCGCCTCGCCGACAGCCGTCACACTGCGGTTATCCGGAGGCGCGGTCCTGGCAAAACTGGGCGTAACCAGCGACACGGTCGCCAGACAGGCGACGAGCAAGCGACGCAGCATGGGATCTCCTGTGCGATAAGCAGATGAGCAATGGGAACGCCTTCATTGTAGCGGACAAGCTTTGGCGACACTGGCGGGCGGATCCCGCAAAACGTGTTTGGCGACCAGGGTCCCGCCCGTCCCTCGCCACCGTGTCCCACTCCCGATCCGGCGCTTCTTAACAGAAGCTTACCGCTCCATTTACCAAGTTTATGGGCGTCGACGCCCATAACAGCAGCAAGGGTCAACGAGTGGGGGAGAAGAGATGAAGCGTATTGCACTTGCAGCCAGTTGCACGATGGTCTTGGTCGTATCGGGATGCGGTTCCAGTCCGACCGTCCCGCCAACTCCGTTAAACCCGGTGAACATGACATCCTCGTCGATGACGCCTTACGGGCCGAACCCGCAGATGGCCAAGACGAACGCCAACCCGTATGCCACCAGTCCCACGGACAGCGCACCGCCGGAAGAGCACGTGGCGACGGGGACCGATCCCGTGCCCAGTCCGTCGCCCACCGTCGCACCGTCGCCGAGCCCGACGCCGGCATCGGAAAACATCCTGCCGCTGGCACCCACGATCGAGGCGCCGGAAGTCCCCGTCAAGAAGTCGGTGATCACCAAGGTCGTCGACGCAGCAAAGAGCGTCGGCAGCAAGATCATTGGCATCTTTAAAAAGAAGCCCTGACCTGACGTCGGCATTCCCCCACATTGAGCGCACTGGCGTGACTGTTGCGAGCCTGGCGCAAGCCGGATCCGAGCGGTCACGCCAGTGGTGTTTATGCATGCTGTTGGCCGGGGCGCTCGGCGTGTCGCCACTGACGGTTGCGGCTGCGCCGATCGCCGGTGGCCCCCCGCCTGCTGCATTCCCACCCCTCCCCGAATTGGGAATGGACCGATCTGCCGCCGCATCCCCACAACCCGAGCTGGGAGTAGCCTCCGGACGCTTCGTCTGGGGCCTGATGGTGCCCGGGGGCGGCCAATTCGCCCTGAATGAACCGGTCAAGGGGACACTTTATCTGCTGGCCACCCTCGCCGCACCCTTCCTGGGCTACGCCCTGGGCACTCTGCTGACCAGCGCCATCACGCCCAACGACAGCCGGGCAGCCGTCGTCATCCCGATCAATTTCCCGTTGCTGTTCGCCATCGGGTTGCCGTTGATCAGCTGGGAGACGGCGCTGCTCGATGCGGTGATCACCGACATGCGGCGCGCCGTGCCGCAGACGATCCCGGATTTCGAGCGGTACGCCGGTCGGTCGACCAACAGTGGCACAATTCAGGGAAACAGCCCCCAAACGTGGTTCCCCTTGCCGGGGAGAGGGGCATTTTTACCCCTCTCCTGGCAAGTGGAGGGGTCGGGCCAAGTAGGGGTGATTGGGCGCCACCCCAATGGCGCCCAATCTCGGGCCGACCGGTTTTACGCCCATTGCGACGATTGAGCGCGTCACGTCCGGACCCCCTCCTTGAGGCTCCCCGCTAGGGGGAACCAAGTCTCTGAGGGCTTTTACGGAGTGCTACCGGGCCAGGAAACCCACCGTCGGCTTGGCCTTCTGGGCGATCCGCTTGGCGTGGAACTTGTACCCGATGATCTTGTACACCAGCTTGGCAACCAAAAAGTCCGGAGCATGGTTGCCCGGCATCGGCGCCAGCTCGGTCACGTCCGCACCGACGATATGCTTCTTCTCGAAGACCTTCTTCATGATGGCGCAGACCTGATACCAGAGCAGGCCACCCGGCTCCGGGGTGCCCGTCGCCGGCATGATCGACGGATCCAGCCCGTCAACGTCGAAGGTCAGCCAGACGTTGTCGCCCAACTGGCCGAGGATCTCCGAGATGATCGTGTCGAGGGGCTTTTCAAAGAAATCCCGACCCCAGTGGAAATTGATCGGCGGCTTGGTCTCGCGCACCCATTCCGCCTCGCCGATGCTGATGTTGCGGATGCCCACGCTCACCGACGGGATGCCCTGCTCCACCACGCGCCGCATGATGCAGGCATGGGAGTGGGGTGTGTTCTCATACTCGTCGCGCAGATCCGCATGGGCGTCGAAATGCAGGATGGTCAGGTCGGGGTAGCGGGCCCGGCCCTCCTCGATGCAACCGAGGCTGAGGCTGTGCTCGCCTCCGAGGATGATCGGAAACTTGCCCAGATCCATCACCGCCGCCGTGCGCGTCCGCGTGTCTTTGATCGGCTGGACGTAGTCGCGCCGGTCGATGTGCAGCGGCTCCAGGGTTGCAATGCCGACGTCGCACGGCTCGCACTCCAACTCGTCGTCGTACATCTCGATCTGCGGTGAAGCGGCGATGATCGCCGCCGGGCCGTCCTTGGTGCCGCCGCGGTAGCTCGTCGTCGCTTCGTAGGGGACCGGGATGATCACCACCTGGGCGTTTTCCAGGTTCGTCAGCTCCGGCCCCAGACCCAGAAATCCCCCGAAGTTGACTGCGTTTATCTGCTCAGGCATCTCGCCACCCTCTCGTCATTCCAAATGCGAATCAAAACCGCCTCCCCCGTTGCCGGGAGAGGCGGTCGTTACTCTGTCGATCCCTTAGGAGCCGCCGTAGCCGCCGGTGGTCCCGCCGTAGGGATTGTAACCCCCACCGGTGTTCCCATAGTACCCGCCCCCGGCGTTGTTGTAGTTCGAGTTGTAGGATCCGGTGTAGCCACCCGTGTTGTTCGACTGGGTCGGCCGGTTGACGTCGTAGAGGTGCATCAGGATCAGGCCTTGGTCCCCGACGATAGCGCCGTTGCCATTGTAGAGCACGTCGATGCCGTAGAACCCGCTGCCCACCGACTTCGCCTGGTAGTTTGAGCTGATGGTGACCGACTGGCCGTCGCTTTCCATCAGGTTGCCGAACAGTTGGGGAGTCGGCGACAAGTCCAAAGGCTTCTGGGTGACGTTGCCGAGGACCCAGCCCTTGTTGCCGCCCATCATGCCGACCGAGTTGTAGGTGACGTTCTTCATCTTGGGGTCGTCATTGGCCATCTTGACCTCGAGCCAGGTGCCCAGGTTGGCGTCGTACTTGAACATCACACCCTGCTCGCCCCGGAGCGTGGCCCCGATGGGGGCGTAGGAACCGACCGCCCAACCCTGGCTGCCGTTGAGCATCTTGATGCCCTTCATCTTGTAGCTGCCCGACCAGAGCTTGATGTTCGGCCACTTTTCGCCGAACTTGGCCTTGGACCAGCTGGTCCCGTCGAAGTGATAGATCGCCGGGGCCCGGCCGAAACCGGACTCACCGACCGCCCAGACGTCGTTGGGGGCGATGGCGCTGACGGCGTTCAGGGGATCCTTGATCCCGGCGCCGGCATCGGCCCACTGGCCACCCTGGAAGCGGAGGACGACACCCTTGCCGCCGTTTTCGCCGACGATCCAGCCGTCATTGATGTTCGTCATGTCGATCGCCTTCAGCGCACCGGCCGAAGGGGTGCCGATTTCCTGCCAGACACCGTTGGTGAAGTGCAGGATGCTCGAGTCGCCGACCGCCCAGCCGTCGTTGACGTCAGCAAAGTCGATACCCGTCAGGTTGGCGTTCGAGGAGCGCTGGGCCCGCACGGGGAACCAGTTGCCGTTCTGGAAGCGGAGGATCGTGCCGGCGTTGCCGACCGCCCAGCCTTCCATGTCGTTGATCATCTTGACTGCTTTGAGATCGTTGGTCGTGCCGGCGGCGATCTGCGTCCACATGTTGTTGGCCTTGACCACCTGGATGGTGGCGGTGGCGGTCAGGTCGCCGACGGTGCCGGTGACGGTGACCGTCCCCTCACGCTGGCCGACGAAGACGCCACCCTGGCTGTCCCGCTTCTGGATGACGGGGCCCTGGTCGTTGGTGTTTGGCAGGGTGAAGGTCAAGCCCGTGAAGTTGTTGATGGTCTGGCCGTTGTCCATGAAGACGGTCCCGGTCAGCTGCACCGAGGTGCCGATGGGCACGATCGCCGTCGCCGGGCTGATCGTCAGCTTCTTGGGCGTGCGGCCTTCGGGCAGGGCCTGGGCAGTATCGTTGCCGTAGCTGGGACTGTAGGCCTGCTGAGTCTGGGGCAGGGGGATCGCCGGTGCGATCGACCCATTCCGCCCACAGCCACTGAGCACGCCTGCTGCCAGGACGACCGCTGCGATCAAACGACGTTGCATAACCACTACCCTCCACACGGACTCTCCGCCCTTTTCTTGTCGCCCCGCGCTGGTCCAGTCTTGCCCGGATTAACTGTGAATTAACCGTAACTTCCCACGACCTTCAGGATCGCAGTCTGACGCGCTCAGCCCGCCGTTTGGCGGACGACGATGTGAGACTTCACAGACCTTCCCCACGGACCGAGCGGTCACAGGGGACTGTGCGTCCCGCGTGCGACTTGCCATAGTGGGAGCGCTGGACACAGCGACCGCAGCCAGGACGCATCAGATGGGGACCGAGCCGCATGAGTGAAACGGTATTTACCAAGGTGGAAGACCTGGCCCGGTTGCCCTGGTTCGGGCTGAACGAAGCCGGCCGGATCACCGTCACCGACCCGTCCGTCGGGCCCGTCATCGACATGCACACCCATTTGGCGCTGGCCTTCATCATGCCGATGCAGCACAGCCTGCACCGCAGCAGTGCCGAGACCCAGCACTACATGCCGAGCTGCTGCAGCTTCGACCTGGACGTCTACGCCAACAAGAACATGACCCACAATCACCTGAAGAGCCTGAAGCGGGACTTGGTCATCGGCGGGATCACGGGGCTGACCCCGATGCGGAAGACCCACACGATCCCGAACCTCGTCCGGGAAATGGACGACCTGAACGTCGTCAAATCCGTCATCCTGGCGATCGACATGCAGACGGGATTATCGAAGAACTGGTTTCACGCCGCCCAGGCGGCCAAGGACGAGCCCAAGCTGATCGGCTACGGGTCCGTGCATCCCCACGACTGGGGCAACATCGGGGACCGGCTGGACACCCAGGCCCACGCGGGCTGTGTGGGCATCAAGGCCCACCCCATGGTCCAGGGCTTCCGGCCGGACGATCCTGCAGCGCTGGACCTGTTCCGCCTCTGCGGCGACCGCGGCCTGCCGATGCTGATCCACTGCGGCCCTGCCGGCATCGAACCGCCCAAGCGGCGGGCCCGCCTGCACGTCAAGTTCTACGAAAAGGCTCTGGCCGACAACCCGAAGACGACCTTTATCCTGGGCCACGCCGGTGCGCTGGAATGGGAAGCGGCCCTGAAACTGAGCCTGAAGTATCCCAATGCCTACCTGGAGATTTCGTCGCAATCGCTGTCGGCCGTGAAACAGATGGTCGCCACGGCCAACCCCGACCGCATCGTCTTCGGCAGCGACTGGCCCTGGTACCACCAGGCCTGGCCCCTGGCCAAGGTCTGCCTCGCCACGCAGGACAAGCCCGACATCCGAACGAAGATCCTCTACCGCAACGCCGCCGACCTGCTGAAGCTGGAGAAATGAGGCAGGCCCGCCGCACCCAAGGGTGCAGCGGGCCTATGTAAACAGACTCGCATTGATCGGGAGCCGGAACGTGGGTTCGGCCCCCCTCCTCAAGGTTCCCCGCGCCGGGGGAGCCAACTGCTATCAGTCGCTTTCAAGCGTTCTGGTTAGTAGCGGGCGACGGCCTTGCGGCAGTCAGCGATGACGCCGGGGAGGGCGATCTTCTGGCCCTGATTGAACACGGCCGTCGGCAACGGGTTCTTGGCCATGTCGAACCAGATTTGATAGACGAGCAGCGACTTGCCATTGCGGACCTGGGTCTCGTAACTGCCGTGCTGGTTGCCGACGTTGCCGTCGATGCTCTTCCAGTTGTAGCCGAACTGGCCCGGCTTCAGGGTCGTGTCGCTGAGGACCCATTTGCCGGACAGCGGCCAGAGGTCCAGATCCTTGCGGACGATCACATGGTCGGCGGCGAGGCGTTTTTGGATGACGCTGGTCTTGACCTTGGAAAAGATCTTGGCATGGCCGTTGAAATCCGTGAGCATCCGGTAGATCTGCGGCTGAGTCCCGGCCACCGTCCCAGCCACCTGGTAAAGCTGGAGGCTGCCTTGGGCCGGGCCGATGGTGACGACGACGTCGCCTTTGTCGATCCTGGCCGCTTCGTCGGCAGAGAAGGGCAAACTGGCCGCGTGGGCCGACTGGGCCGTGCCCACGACGCCGAGGCTGAGGCAGGCAGCCAAAATCCAGGGTTGCAACCGCACGATGACGTTCTCCATTACCGGTGATGTGACATAGGCGTACGACACGATGATGCAGCAGGATAGCCCTTGTATACATCTACCAGAGAATCGGGATCCGGCGGTAGCTGACCCCTGGGTGATCGCACTGTCCTATCCCTATAGGACGCCGATCCGGCCGGTTGGTTCCCAAGCGGTCGCACATGATGGCCGTTGCAGGCACTGAGCGAACGAGCGATTCGTTTGGGGGTGGCGTTCGAGCGCACGTCTCTGGTGGGTGGCGTTCTCACCTCACCCCCCAGCCCCCTCTCCAGGCTGGAGAGGGGGAGCCTCCGCCCGTTTCGCTGTTCTCTGGTCGCTCCGCACGGGC
>JACMPN010000149.1 GCA_014377495.1 Candidatus Sericytochromatia bacterium | reverse complement strand
GCCGCCCGGGGTTACCGGGTGTTCCAGCTGGGCGGGGCCCCGGGTGTGGCCCAGCGTGCCGCCGAGCGCCTGCAGGCGACCCACGCGGGCCTGATCATCGCCGGCACCCATCATGGTTTTTTCGATACGGACGATCCCGCCGACGTGCTGGCCGCCATCGCCAATGCCGATACGGACATCCTCTTTGTCGGTCTCGGCGTCCCGCTGCAGGAGCACTTCGTCACCCGGTTCCGCAGCCAACTGGCGGCCAAGGCCATTCTCACGTGCGGAGGCCTGTTCGATTTCGCCTCGGGGCGCCTGCAGCGCTGCCCGGGCTGGATGACGGCGGCGGGCCTCGAATGGGTGTACCGCCTCGTTCTGGAACCACGCCGGTTGTGGCGGCGGTATCTCCTCGACAACGGCCGTTACCTCTGGCAGTTGGGTGTCGGGATCGGGAGGGTCAAGCTATGGGGCCATTGAGTTGGTTCTTTGCCGGGCTGATCGCCCTGAGTGCCGGCGTCGACCGTCACGTGGGCATCTGGCACGGGGCCTATGCCGGCGACCTGCCCACCGGCGACCCGTTGGCGCCGGTGCGGGCCTTCGAAGCCCAGTCCGGCAAGGGCCTGGCGATCGTCCACAGTTTCGTGGCCCTGGACGACGGGTTCCCGACGGCGGCGTGCGAGGCATTGCGGCGTCACGGCAGCCTGCCGATGGTCTCGGTGTCCCCCGGAAACTGGAGCCTGGAGGCGCTGGCCCGCGGCGATGGCGATGCGGCCATGCAGCGGTTTTCCCGTCAGGCTGCGGCTTGGGGCCATCCCTTTCTGCTGCGCTGGGCCTGGGAAATGAACGGCAAGTCCATCCCCTGGAGCGGCATCCGCAACGGCGGGCCCGGGCTCGGTCCGGCCCGCTACGTGGCTGCCTGGCGCCGCTTTCACCGACTTTCGCAGGAGACCGGCCTTAAGGCCGCCCGCTGGGTCTGGTGTGTGGATGCCTGGGGCATGGGCCCGGGTGCCAGCTGGAACCACTGGTCCGCCTACTGGCCGGGCGACGCCTACGTCGACTGGCTGGGGATCGATGCCTACCGCTGGCCCCATACGACGGATCATCCCCTGCTGGACCTCATTGATGGCCGGTTGGCCGGCGACTTTCTGAGCACGGCCCCGACGAAGTGCGGGGGTAAGCCGGTGCTGATCGGGGAGGTGGCGACGAGCAACCAGGATGCCGGGTCGGCCGCCTGGATCACCGCCTCATTTGCCGCTTTGGCCCGTCAGCCCACCATTGCCGCCGTCTGCTGGTTTAATAAGAATCAGGACGGGGTTGACTGGCAACTACGGAAGGGGACGGCTGCTACAGGCGCCTACCGTGGGGCGATCGCCGGTAGCCGCTTCACCAGCCGGTTTGCCGTTGCTGAGCGGTGAACCTTCCGCTATGCTGGTGAAACAGGCCATGGGGCGGAGGGGTACGTTTGAGAATCCTCAATATCGAACATGTCGAATCCGGGATGGTCCTGGCCCGGCCGATATATGACGGGGCGGGTTCCATCCTCCTGGGTGCCGGCGTCGAGCTGACCGTGGGCTATCTGGGCCGGCTGACGGAGCTCGGGTATTCCCAGGTCTACGTCGAGACGCCCGAGTCCCTCGACGTGGAGATCCGCGAGCTGATGTCCGACGAGATGCGTCGGCAGAGCATCGCCACCGTCAAGAAGATCTTCAATGCCAAGAGTCTCGATTTTGAAGCGATCAGCCGGCTCGTCGACGACATCATGGATGAGGTCTTTGCCACCCGTGGCGTCATCCTGCAGATCTTCAACCTGAAGGACCGGGATAGCTACACTTACCAGCATTCCGTCGATGCCTGCTGCCTGGGGATCGGCTTTGGCCGCCGTCTGCAGCTCGACCCGATCCGCCTCAAAAAGCTGGCGATTGGCCTGTTACTTCACGACATCGGCAAAGTGACCATCCCGGACGAAATCCTCAACAAGCCGGGCAAGTTCACCCCCGAGGAATACAAAAAGATGCAGACCCACCCGATGGCGGGTTGGCATCTGCTCAAGGATTGCGACGACCTGTCACCGCTGAGCCGGGCCGTCGTCCTGCAGCATCACGAAAAATGGGACGGCACGGGCTATCCGGCCGGGCTGAAGGGCGATGAAATCCATCCTTTCGGCCAGATCGGGGCGATCATCGAGGTCTGGGACGCCCTGACGTCGGACCGGGTCTACCGGCCGAAGTTCCAGCCCCACGAGGCATTGGAGTACATGATGGGTTCAGCCGGTCGCCATTTCAGCGCCGACCTGATCAAGAAGTTCCTCCGCTCGGTGCCGCCCTACAAGATCGGTGCCACGGTCAAGCTCAGCACCGGTGAGATCGGGGTCGTCGTCGCTGTCGACACCGAAGCGACGATGCGGCCCCGGGTGCGGCTCCTGGACAGCCCGATCGAACGGGATCTGGCCACCGAGATTGACATCACCGTCACCGAAGTGCTTTAGACGGACCTCCAGGATCTGGACGTTGAAAAGAGCGGCCCCCCCTCCCCCCCGGCCGGCCGTCGTGCGTTGGTGGGC
>JACMPN010000148.1 GCA_014377495.1 Candidatus Sericytochromatia bacterium | reverse complement strand
GTCATCCCCGCCGTATTCAGGAGCTGGCGGGCCCGGCGGGCATAACTTGCCCGTTCTTCAGGCGAATAGACCTGCCGCCGCCCGCTAGCGTTGTATTGAAATCCCATGTCGCTGACCTCCTGGGGCCAGCATGGCGTAACCGGGGCATACCGTCACGACGGGGTTCAGCGATCTGATACCAAATGGCCCGCTCGGAAGGCACGTATGGCGAATTCGTATTCAGCGACACGCGTGGAGGGTTGCTGCGTAAGAGCAATTTGGTGCGCCGCTCTTTCCAGCCACTGCTGGAGAAAGCAGGGTTGCCGCGTTTCCGCTTTCATGACCTGCGGCACACGCATGCCTCGTTCCTCCTTAGAGAAGGAACGAGCCCCAAGGTTGTTCAGGAATTCTTAGGTCACTCCCGGATCGACTTGACGATGGACGTCTACTCCCACACGTTGCCGACCATGCAGGGGGAAGCTGCGGCGAAATGGGACGCGGCACTGTCCGGGTATGTCTAAGGCGGTGGTTGTACTGAGGTTGTACTAGAGGAGGTGTCATGACATTTTGACAAAGGAAGAGGGCGGCCAGGTTGCCCTGACCGCCCTAAAATGTAGGTATGCGCCGAACAGGATTCGAACCTGTGACCTACGGCTTCGGAGGCCGTCGCTCTATCCAGCTGAGCTACCGGCGCATATTTGAGTGGGGTGGATGAAGGGAATCGAACCCTCGAATGACGGGACCACAACCCGTTGCCTTAACCACTTGGCTACACCCACCACATTTTCTGCCTGTTTGCTTCAAGTAAGGCGGAGCGCGCCCGACAGGAATCGAACCTGTGACCAACCGCTTAGAAGGCGGTTGCTCTATCCGCTGAGCTACGGGCGCCCGTTGATTAGCGGGAGACGAGACTCGAACTCGCGACATCCAGCTTGGAAGGCTAGCGCTCTACCAACTGAGCTACTCCCGCATGTCGAGCGAACACCCATGCCCCTTTTGCAAACGAGCAAACTCAAGATACCGAGGCGCAGCCGGATCGTCAAGCTCGCTTTCACCACAAACGCTTGCAAAGACCTGATGTTAGGCGCCAAGGCTAGTCAGTGACAGCGTCATAGCGATTTTGCGGGCTGACGGCGGCGAGGGCCCTTGCTACACTGCCGTATATGAAACGTGTTGAAACCGGCGTCACCGTCACCCTCAAACCCCATAGAGCCGCTCGCGTCCTGACCGGGCACCCCTGGATCTACAACAGCGAAGTCCTTGAGATCCCCAAAGCCCAGGACGGCGAGATCGTCTCCGTCTATGAGAAGAACGGGCGATTCCTGGGTCAGGGCCTGTTCAACAACCGCTCCCAGATCCTGATCCGCATGCTGTGCCGCGGCCCGGAGCGCATCGACCTCGCCAACGAGGCCGGCTTTTTCCGCGAGCGCCTCACGGCGGCCGTCCGCTACCGCGAAAAAACGGCCACGGACACCAACGCCTATCGCCTCATCTATTCCGAAGGCGACGGCCTGCCGGGCCTGATCGTCGACCGCTACAACAAGACGCTGGTCATGCAGATCCTCAGCGCCGGCATGGACCTGCGCCGGGAACTGATCATCAGCATCCTCGTCGATCTGACGGGCTGTACGGGCATTTATGAGCGGTCCGAGTCGTCCTCCCGGACGCTGGAGGGCCTGGAGCCCACGTCGGGTGTCGTCTACGGGTCCGTCGAGTCGCCCTTGCAGATCACGGAGAACGGCATCCACTACGTCGTTGACATCCACCGCGGTCAGAAGACGGGCTTCTTCCTGGACCAGCGGGAAAACAGGGCCCTGATCGGCCGCCTCAGCAAAGGGCTCCGCGTGCTGAACTGTTTCAGCTACACCGGTGGCTTCTCCATCGCCGCCGCCAAGGGCGGGGCGACGTCCGTCGAATCTCTGGACATCAGCGACGATGCCATTGCCCTGGCCGGCCGCAATGCCGAACTGAACGGCGTCTCGGACATCTGCCAGTGGGAGGCGGCCAACGTCTTCGACCGGCTGCCGCAGTACGTGCGTGAAGAGCGCCGGTATGACATGATCATCCTGGACCCGCCGGCTTTCACCAAGTCGAAGGCCAGTATCCCCGGGGCGATCCGGGGCTACAAGGAAATCAACCTGCGGGCCCTGAAACTCCTTGCACCGGGCGGCATCCTGGTGACTTGCTCGTGCTCGCACCACATCGACGTGGACACCTTCAAATCCCTGGTCCAGGAAGCGGCCATGGACGCCCATCGGCGCACCCGGGTCATCTCGATCCGTGGGGCCGGGCCGGATCATCCGATCCTCCTGGCGGCGCCGGAAACCGACTATCTCAAATGCATGGTCATCGAGGTCATTTAACGCTATGGCTCGCCTTTATTCCGACGATCCCGACGTCCCTTCCTACATCGACTGGCAGTGGCTGCCCGCCGTCAAGGTGGGTGATGAAGACTGGCGGGGTTACTCATTGACCCTGCGTTCCGGCCAGTACGAGCTTTCCCTGACCCCGATGGAGGGCGATATCGGTGTCTGTGCCCTGGCGGACAAGGACCTCGACGAGCTCTGGCATGGCCTCGAGCGCGGCCGGCGTGGCGAAGAGTGGCGGTTTGAACCGTCCGAGCCCAACTTCACCCTGGAGCTGCGGCCGGAGCCCTTTGGCCTCAGCCTGCATTGCTGGGTGGATGCCGGCAATCAGACCAGCGACCACCATTCCTGGGACGGTATCGGGGTCCGGTTCTTCACGACGATGGCGGCCCTCGAGGAGTTCAACCGCGATTTGGCCAACGAGCTGGAGCTGGTCTCCCGCACCACCAACACCCACGCCTGACGGCGCCCAAACAGACAAGCCGCCGGGACCAACATTGGTCCAGGCGGCTTTTCCGTTTGGGATCAGGTAATTCGGTTTGGCGACCGGCGACGTTGCCAGCGCTGCCACAGCAGCAGCCCACCCACGACGAGCAATGCGCCGGTCGCATCGATCATCACGTCGGTGACATGGCCACCCCGGCCGGGGACGAACGCCTGATGCAGTTCGTCGATCGCCGCCCAGCCAATCGTCAGCAGCAGGGTCCAGCGCAACATGGCGGCGAGCGGTCGTGTCGGCTGCTCATAGCGCAGGGCCGTGTAGAAGAGCCCGGCCATGATCGCATATTCGGTGACGTGGCTGGCTTTGCGGATCAGGGTGTCCGTCTCCAGCAGGAGCGGATAGGCGGGATGGATACTGGTCAACGGTGTCAGCAGCCAGCCCCAGACGAAGCGGGAGATGCGCAGGCTCTTCATGCCGGACGACGAGTCGGCGGACAGGGACCAGATCAGAAGCATCCAGGCGCCTGCGGGCAGCCAGGCCAGACGGCGGGCGGGCGATTTCATGGGCGCATGCTACCACGGTGCAGGTGAGCAGTGGCAGGGCCATTGCTCAGGCTGGTTTCAGCTCTCGGTACGTCATGTAAACCTGTTTCAGGTGGGCGCTGGACCTGATATGATGGCCGCTGCGTCGTCGGGATGCCGATCCGGGGTGGATGGTGGCTGAGGCGCAGGTCTGGCCAAGTCTCTGACCGGCCCGGACCGACATGACAGGTGTTCGACAAGGAACCGAATCCGCATCCATGCTGCACCGTCGTCTTTTACCGCTTGCCCGGCTAGCCCGGATCACCCGATTGCTGGGGCTCTGCCTGCTCGGCACGACGCTGTTGGGGGCCTGTGGCCGCAAAACGAAAGAAAAGCTGGCAGACCGGCCCTACGTCAAGCTGGCTCTGGTCGCCGAGCCTGTCAAAAAGGTCTATGGCACCCGTTGGCTGGAGCCGGAACCGATCATGGTCCGGCTGACCCTGCGGAACACCACCAACTACATCTGCGACGTCTTGAACCGCTTCATCCCGGCCACCATTACCGAGCCCGGCATGATGTCGCCCCTGGCGGCCAAAGTGGTCCATACGCCGACCGGGCGCATCGTCCCCCTGGAGCGGTTCGATGAGCCGGACCGGCCGACGTATGCGGATTTCACCACCTTCGAGGCTCGCTATGCCCTGACGGCCGAAGTCAACCTGCGGGAGTATTTCCCGACGATGCGGGAGCCGGGGGCGTATACCGTCTGGTTCTGGTACCGCTTCGGCGACGAAGAAGCCAAGTCCATGACGGCCGACAAGCAGTTCAAGGACGTCGTGCCCTGGACCGGCCAGATCGCCGCAGCACCGGCGACCGTCTTCCTGATGGGGGTGCCGGAGCCGACGTCTGCGCCCACTCCGCCACCGACGCCCACACCTGAGCCCAAGAAGCCCGGCGACCCCGGTGGC
>JACMPN010000147.1 GCA_014377495.1 Candidatus Sericytochromatia bacterium | reverse complement strand
GACGGAGCTGTCGCCAGCCGTCTCCTAGCAATCAAACCGCCCAAGCCGCTTCCAGACAACCCCTCAGTGGGTGAGCGATGCATGGTGATCCGTCGCTGGAACGTCCCAAACGAGGAGCGACCCGTCATGGGACGGGTCGCTCGGGATCTCAACCATTTAAATCCCTAAGGTGGTTGGCGGGTGGTCAGGGTGCCCTGAATGGGAGGCGGTTCCCGGCGACAGGGCCTAATGGCGCTTAGGAGGGGTTCGGCTCCCAGGCAGGGTGCCATCACCGCCCACCAGCCGCCTTAGAATTTGTAGGTGGTGAAGATGGACAGATCGTGCGTGGCGGCTTCGAACTTCCAAAGCTCGGAGCGCATCAGGCTGCTGTACTCAGCCCGCACGCCGAAGCCGGAACCACCCAGGTTGGGATAGCTGGCCGAGACGGTCAGACCCGAGTTGCCCATCGGCAGCGCCGTGTTGGCAGCCGGGGCGCCGGGGATGACGCCGTTGGCGAGACCCTGACGGGCACCGACCACGATCTGGGGGAGGAAGCCGTCGAACGTCGGCAGCGTCACGTACAGACCCGTGTTGGCATCGAGCAGGCCGGCAAAGTTGCCGAGCAGGATGTCGCGACCGGCCATGTTGGTGCCCAGGCCCACGCCGAAGCCGGAACCGGCGATGTCGTTGGCGAAGATACCGAGCGAGGCCTTGTCGGGCTGCAGAAAGCCCTTGTTGCCCTGCAAGGCGATACCGAAGGCATCGCTGCCCAGGTCGAGGGCAAAGCTCAGGTTCGAGCGGTTGGCGCCAAAGCTGAACAGGCCGTCGTTGTTGAACTGGCCGAGGGACACATTGGCCCGGACGGGGAAGACGTCGTTGCCGACGGGCTTGCCGAAATCCAGGTCAAGGCTGGCAACCGAGTAACCGTCGTTGTACTGCGAAGGCAGGTTCAACAGATCGGTCGTACCGAACTGGCCAGCGGCCAGCGTCGTGTTCTGGGTGCCGATGACGGCATCGCCACGGACGGTGGTGCCGACACTGGCGCCCGTCAGGATGGCGGCGGGACGGCCGGCACTGCCGAGGTCCTGCAGCGAGGCGGCACGATCCGCGTAGAAGCTGCCGGCGTTGGTGCCGAAGGCCAGGCTGACAGGGCCCCAACCGGCGCCCAGGGCGACGGCAGGCGAGCTGAGCTTGTTGTAGTCGGCGCTGTCGGGATCGACGGCGGAGACGTCAAAGCCGTTGCCCCAGAAACGGGGGAGGGCGCCGACGTTGGCACCGCCGCTGACGTTGTTGCCACCGAAGCCCAGCATGCCGTAGCCGCGGCCCATCCAGCCCACATTGCCGAACTGGTTCTTGATGCGGGTCCCGGAGTGGATAAAATGACCGAAGTTCATCAGGCCGGCAGCGAACAGCAGGTTGCCGTCGCCGTCCTTGGTGGCCGAGGGATGATGCGCATCCGACCAGCTGCCCAGGGCAACGAAAGAGTCCTCGATGAAGACGGGCGAGCCGAGCAGACCTTCGTAGCCCCGGTGACCGGAGGCGACGGTGCTGCGACCGGCAGCCTGGCCAAAACCCATCTCGTCGATGTGCAGGTTGCCGTGGTAGGTGGCCCAAGGCGTGATGGAACCGTGGATGCCCAGGTGGCTCTTCACCCGGAGCGGCATGGCGTCGTTGATGCTGAAGGCGTCGCCGAAGGGGCTGCTGCCGTTGTTGGTGTCGCCGGAGGCGGTGGCCACGCCGGGATCTACGCCGACCCGGTCCCGGTACATCATCGTGACGCTGCCGGAGATCTTGGCCCGCTCAAGCTTGCTGACCCGCTCTTCGAGGTTGTCGGTGCGGCCCTTCAGCTCGGCGAGCTCCTTGCGGAACTCGGTCTGCAGTGCGGCGATCGTCTTGAGATCGTCAGCGCCGACTTCGGGCTTGGTCGTGCCCTTGGGGGCCTGACCGGACTGCATCTCTTCGACCTTGGACATCACTTTGGCGAGGGCGGCGGCGAACTCATAACGAGTGATCGGCCGTTGACCGCGAAAAGTCTTGTCCGGGTAACCTTCCATGATTTGGTACTTTTCGACCAAAGCTTGGATGGCGTTGAACGCCCAGTGGTTCCGCTTTACATCCTGCATTTCGCTGATCGGCGTGTAGGCAAACGCCGGGGCGGCAGCCATCAGAACACCCGAAACGGTAATCGTAGTTGCAACGGCGAAAGAAGCCGCTTTCATCAAACGCATTGAATCCTCCCAAACGGATCGCTAGTACTTGCGCTAACCATTTGTTGCTGCCCGGTGAGTGATCGCCCTTGCTCCAGGAGTGTCCAAGTTTCCTCCCGTTTCGGCTCAACCGGCTCTCCGGACGTCGGGTCAGCTGGCTAATTTGGTGGACTGGCGGCGGAACCGTCAGCACTGCCAAAGCTGCTGCCTGCATTTAGGGTCTATTCCCGGCGACTGGTTAACCCTGCCTAAAGGAACCCTAGAAAACCATAGCGGAGAATAACACAAGGGCTTGTTAAGACAGGTGTGTTAGCGCACAACCGCAGGGGGATGCAGGCCGCTAACCCATTGATTGGGCGGGCTGACGGGTTTTTTACAGATTTTGTGGCGGGTTTTCCCGGCCGGCGGCGACAAAGGCGGCGACGAGGGCGGGATTCTTCAGTCGTGGCGCTGATTCGAGGCGGCTGCTGGCATCCACCCCGGCCGGCCGGAACACACGGAATAAATCGCCTACATTAGACCCATCCAGGCCCCCGGCGACGATAGTCGGCCTTAAGGTGGGCATTTCAAGCAGTCGATGCCAGTCAAAGGTCCGTCCCGTGCCGGATCCACTGTCGATCACAAAGGCGCGGACGTGTGGGGCCGTGCGTTTCATCCGTTCGTGCAGGTGCGGATCGTCGGCGAGCAGGGCCCGCAGCACAGGAAAATGGCCGGCGACTGCCGCCACCACGTCATCCGGCTCGTCCCCATGGAGCTGCACCGCATCCAGGCGCCCCTGCCGGGCCAAGGTCAAGACAGATTCGACCGGTTGATTCGCGAAGACCCCGACCCGCCAGCAGAACGGGGGCAACGCGTCGGCCACGCCGGCCGTGAACGCTGGCGACACTTCGCGCTTGCTGCCCGGGACGAAGATGAAGCCCAGGGCATCGGCTCCGCACGCTGCCGCCCAGCGGGCGTCTTCCGCCGTCGTCAGACCGCAGACCTTCACAGCGACCGGGCGGGTCGGAGGCGTCATGACTCCCTCACACGCCGCCCGCCGAAACCGCCCGCCCACGCTGCCCTCACGGGGTCCCGGCCGGGGCGTCCTGGCCCCAGAGCTGGGCGAAGCCGGCGGCCAGCGTCGGGGCCCGCATGAACGTCTCGCCGATGAGCAGGGCCTCGATGCCCCAGTCGCGAGCCTGCTGCACCTGGGCGGCCGTGCTGTATCCCGACTCGCTGATCACGACGAGGCCGTCCCGGCGGGCGCCGACATGGTCGAGGATTGTCCGGGTCTGCTGCAGATCGACGTGGAACGTCTTCAGGTCCCGGTTGTTGATCCCCAGCAGGGTGACGGGCCATTGCAGAGCCCGGTCCGCTTCGGCGGTGGTGTGCACCTCGACGAGGCAGGCGAGGCCGAGGGTTTGGGCTCGGGACCAGATGGCCTCGAACTCGGCGTCGGTGAGGGCGGCGACGATGAGCAGGATGGCGTCGGCGCCTGCCCGGTAGGCCTGATCGACCTGATAGGGATCGACCAGGAAGTCCTTGCGCAGCAGAGGCAGGTCGACCGCCGCCCGGACGGCGATCAGGTGGTCCAGCTCGCCCTGGAAATCGGAGTCGGTGAGCACGGACAGGCAGCTGATCGGCAACTCGGCATAGGCCTGCGCCAAGGCGACCGGATCATAATCCGGCTTGAGCAGCCCTTTGCTGGGGGAGGCTTTTTTCAGCTCGGCAATGACAGCCGGCTGGGCCGGACCGTGGCGCAGGCGGGCTTCAAACGGACGGATGGTCCGTTCGGGCAACGGGCTCAGGGGGGAGTCGGCGTCGGCCGCTCTGGCGGCGGCGACTTCGGAGCGTTTGCGGGTGAGGATGCGGTCTAGAAACATGGGCGCAGTATGACGCGACGCGGCAACTTCGCCCAGTCCCGCCGGCGGCCGGCACATTTAGTGGATCGGCAGCCGGTCCAGGTCCCAGGTGCTTTCCAACAGCAAATCCAAGCTGTCTTTGGCCCGCACGGTGCCGCCCATGGCGGTCGGGACGGTGAGCCCAAAGTCCCGCCAGGTGACGGTGGTCCGGCCCTTGATCTGGATGGTGCCCGCCTGACGGACGAAGGTACAGGCCAGACGGACGGGCTGGGCCAAGCCATGAGCCGTCAGGCTGCCGCCGACATGGAAATCGCCTTTGCCGGAGGCGACCTCAGCCGCATTCAGGCCGTCGATTTTCTGCAGGTCGAAGCGGATGGTGGGAAATCGCCGGGCCTCCAGGATCTGCTGGATGTCACGGTCCCGCAGGGCCAGTCCCGTCGACAGGCTGGACGTCGGTAGGGTAAATGTGGCCGGCCGCTCCAGGCGGGTCTGATCGACGGACCAGGGGATGGTCGGGCCCGTGACGGCCTGGCTCCAGCCATTGACGGGGCTTTCCAGACCGAGGGCGCTGACGGTGGTGGCGAAGCCGACGCGGGTGCCCCGGCGCAGACTGAGGCCATAGGTCGTGGCGGCAGACGCAGCCAGCGAGACCAGCAGGCCTGCGCTGACGAGGGTGAATCGGGTACGGTGCAAAATCTTACGCCTTTCCGGCGCCCTCGTTTTTGCCCGCTGAATGCTGAAAACGGATCCGCCTGTTACAACTCAGGATATCAAGGCCTAGCCGCCCGACAAGATGGATGCCGTCCTCGACTATCTGGCGCTGACGGCCAGTGAGCGGAAGGCCATCCGCCTCGACCTGACCGGCCTGCAGGTCCGACTGTCCCGGTAGCCGGGGGGTGCGGCCGACGATCCGACAGTTTTTGAGTCACCGTCGTGACGGCCGGTCGGGCGCATGGACACGGGGCCGGGCCGTCCTCCGGCCGGGTTGGCGCGTTGGCAGTGCGGTGCCGAGGTCGGTATTCTGTCGGAAGCCCCGGTGCCCAAGCCGTCAGACGGTAGGATCCGGCGCTCTTGCAGTTCAATGGAGCACAATCGGATGATCGAGCAGATTTCAGCCCGGCAGGATGAGGCGTTGCAAGCGATTGGCAATGCCGGTGATGCCACGGCCCTTGAGGGGTTGCGGGTCCAGTGGTTGGGTCGCAAGAGCCCGCTGACCCAGATTTTGCGGGGGATCGGCGAGTTGCCGCCCGAGCAGCGCGGGCCGATGGGCCAGGCGGCCAATCTGGCCAAGGCCGCCATCGAGGCGGCGCTCGAGGCCCGTACGGTCGCCGTGTCGTCCGCCCGGTACAGCCAGTTGGCCGACACGGAATGGATCGACGTCACCGCCCCGGGGCAAAAGCCCGCCGAGGGTCACCTGCACCCGATCACCACGATCCAGTACGAGATCGAGGACCTGTTCCGGGGCATGGGCTTTTCTATCTGGCGCGGTCCCCAGGTCGAGGACGAGTTTCACAACTTCACGGCGCTGAACATCCCCGCCGATCATCCGGCCCGGGACATGCACGACACGTTCTGGCTCAAGGACGGCAACCTCCTGCGCACCCACACCAGCGCCGTACAGATCCGGGCCATGGAGCGGCTGACGCCGCCCTTCCGGGGGATCGCCCCGGGCCGGGTCTTCCGCCACGAGGCGACGGACGCCTCCCATGAAAACACCTTCTACCAGGTCGAGGGCCTGATGGTCGACCGGCACATCAGCGTCGCCGACCTGATCGGCGTGATGAAGCAGTTGCTGTCGGGTATTTTCAAGCGGGATGTCACCGTGCGGCTGCGGCCCGGGTTCTTCCCCTTCGTCGAGCCGGGCTTCGAGTTGGACATCCGCTGCCTGATCTGCGGCGGCGAAGGCTGCTCGGTCTGCAAGCAGGTCGGCTGGGTCGAGCTGCTGCCGTGCGGGCTGGTGCATCCCAATGTCCTGCGCCTGGGCGGCATTGACCCGGACGAATGGCAGGGCTTCGCCTTCGGGCTGGGTTTCGACCGCCTGGTGATGATGCGCTACGGCATCCACGACATCCGGTACTTTCAGGCAGGTGACTTGCGCTTCCTTGAGCAGTTTTAGCCATGGCTCATCCCCAAGAGGCGGCCTTGCTCGGGGTCGTCGACCTCTTTCTGGCCCGGGCGGCGACGGGTGACATCGCCGATGCCGACGAGCTGGAAGTGATCATGAACGCGGTGCTCGGTGAGGGTCTGCCCGGTGCCGCCAGCGAGACGATCGAGGCCCTCAAACCGGAAGCCCTGCGTTACGTGATTGCCGCCATGCGCAATGCCGGCCTGTTGGGTGAGATGCCCGGTATTCCCATGACCCAGATGTTGGACGAGGGGACGCGGATCCGGCCGTTGCGCGTGTTCACGGGGGTGTTGGCCGCGGTCGTCTTCATCGACAACAAGGACACGCTGATGCCGATCGAGCATTGGGTGTTGCCGTTGGCCCAGCAGCTGGCTTTGGAAAACCTGATCCAGGACACCTTCGGCACGGCCGGTGATGCCGTGAGCGTCTGCACGTTTCCCTTTCAGCCGGCGGACTTCCGGCCCCTGGGGGTCGAGTCGATTTTGACGGACAACTTCGCCGCCGGGGCCCTGCGCACGGCGGATACGGATTTCGACGTCCCCTTTCGCCAGAGCCTGCTGCGCCGGTCGCCGCCCAGCCGGATCTGGGCGATGCCGGACGGGCAGCTGGCCATGCCGATCTTTCTGCCCGTGACGGTGATGTCGATTTTGTCGCCCTATTACTGGGAGCACGGCCGTGACGACGAGCAGGCGACGGCGGATCAGCTGGGGCTGATTCTGGCGGCCGGCCTGGCGGAGCGGGAACTGCTCGGCTGTGAGATCGAGGTCTACTGCGGGCACCTGCACGTCAGTGACGACCTGGACACCGTCATGCGGGACATCACGATGGACTTGACGGAGCGGGGCGGGCAGCTGCGCCTGTATCCGCATCGCAACCCCCCGAAGGTGGGTCGCAACCTCGCCTGCCCGTGCGGGTCGGGGCTCAAATACAAGAAATGCTGCGCAAATTGAGTGAACGGCCGAACGGGTCGTGACGGGTGTGGAATGGCTCCCCTGGCGGGAGCGGGCATCGATGAAAGGATCCCGGGGCAATGCAAATCTCGCTGAATTGGCTGGCTGATTACGTCGACGTGAGCGATGTCTCGCCCAAGGTGCTGGGCGACAAGCTCACCCTGGCGACCGCGGAAGTCGAAGGCATCGAGACCACCGGTGGCGACTGGCCGGGCGTCGTGGCGGCCAGGATCCTCGAGATCTGGCAGCACCCGCAGGCCGACCGCATCCGCATGACCAGGGTCGACGACGGCACGGAGGTCCTGCAGGTCGTCTGCGGGGCGCCGAACATCGAAGTAGGCATGATCGTGCCCTTGGCCCAGATCGGGGCCACGCTGCCCGGTGACTTCAAAATCAAGAAGAGCAAAATCCGCGGCGAGGATTCCTCCGGAATGCTTTGCTCCGCCAAGGAACTGGCGCTGACCTCCGAGTCCGACGGCATCCTCGTCCTGCCCCCTGAGACGCCGCTCGGCACGCCGCTGGGCCAGGCGTTAGGCAATCAGGACACGCTCTACGTCATCGACAACAAGTCCCTGACGCACCGGCCGGACTGCTGGGGCCATTACGGGCTCGCCCGTGAAGTCGCCGCCATCCTCAAAAAGCCCCTGCAGCCGCTGGCTGTGGCCGATCTGGGCGCCCCGTCTGCGGCCACCGGCTGGACCGTCGAGCTGGCCGATCCGGGACAGTCGCCCCGTTACAGCGCCCTGCTCATCGACCATGTCACTGTCGGACCGTCGCCGCAGTGGCTGCAGGACCGGCTCGTGACGGTCGGGTCCCGGCCGATCAACCTGATCGTCGATCTGACGAACTACGTGATGCTGACGGTCGGCGAGCCGCTGCACGCCTTTGACCGGGCCAAGCTGACGGGGACGACGATCCAGGTCCGCCTGGCCAAGGCGGGTGAGACCCTGCGCACCCTCGACGGCAAGGATCGGGAGCTGACCCCCGAGATGCTCGTCATCGCCGATGCCAAGGGCCCTGTGGCCCTGGCGGGGATCATGGGCGGCGAGGGTACGGAAGTGGCCGAGGGCACGACGACGCTGCTCGTGGAGGCCGCCGCCTTTGCACCGGCCATCATCCGGCGGGCGTCCACGAAGCTGGGCCTGCGCACCGATGCGGCGACCCGCTTCGAAAAGAGCCTGGACCCGGCCTGGACGCAGGATGCCCTGGGCATGTTCTGGCACCTGCTGAAAACGATCAGCCCCGAGGCAACCCTGGTCGGCACCTGGCTGGATGCCTGGCCCGCCCCGCCCGCCCCGGTATCGGTGTCCCTGTCCACGGACTATGTCCGTCAGCGGTTGGGCGTCGCCTTGTCTGACGAGGCGATCATCGACATCCTCAGCCGGTTGCAGTTCGACGTGCAGCCGATCGCCGGCACGCCCGGCACATACACCGTCGGCGTGCCCAGCTTCCGGGCGACCAAGGACGTCGGCCTGGTCGACGATCTGGTCGAGGAGGTCGGCCGTGTCTACGGCTACGACAACATCACGCCGACGGCGCCCCTGGTCACGGTGGCGCCGGTCCCGGTGGACGATCACCTGGAGCTGACCCGTCAGTTGCGTCAGCGCCTGTCCGGCGGGTTGGGTTTTGCCGAAGTCTACTCTTACGCTTTCGTCGATCCGGCCGATCTCGCCAAGCTGGGGATGGACCCCAGCCGCAGCCTGCAGTTGGCCAACCCCGTCGCCGAAAACCAGGACCGGCTGCGCCGCAGTCTCTTGCCGAACATGCTGAACATCGCCCGCGACAACTGGCGCCACCGGACGCAGTTCCGTTTGTACGAATTGGGGACCGTGTTCCTCAAGGACGAACCTGAGGCGCCGGGTCTGCCGACTGAGGAAGACCACGTGTTGATGCTGGTGGCCGGCAAGGAAAGCCCCAAGGGGGAGATGTTCTTCCAGGCCAAGGGTGCCGTGGAACAGGTGATCACGGACCTGCACCTGGATGCCGTCCAGATCCAGCAGGCGAGTCCCGTGTCGCTGCCGTCGTGGGCCCATCCGGGCCGGGCGGCCATCGTCGTGCAGGGGAATCTGGAACTGGGCGTGATTTTTGAGTTGCATCCGCAGATCGCTGCAGCCTGGGATCTGCCTGGCGCCACGGCGATCGCCGTCCTCTACATGCCGGCGCTGCTCGGCGCCAAACGGGCCAAGCAGACTTTCCAGGCGCCGGCGACGTACCCGCAGGTCCCGTTCGACGTCAGCCTGTACGTGCCGGAGCGTGAGCCTGTGGCCACGGTCGAGGCGGCGATCCGGCAGAGCGACCGCAAGCATATCCAGGATGTCGCCCTGTTCGACATCTACCAGGGCAAGAACTCGCCCGAAGGCCAGAAGTCCGTCAGCTATACGGTGACCTTTGGGGCTCCCGACCACACGCTGTCGCCCGACGAGACGCAGAAGCTGCAGGATCGGGTAATGCGGAGTTTGTCGGCACGCGGATACACGGTCCGTCAGGGGTAAGGCGGTTTAAGGGGATGGCACGGCGGGCGGCGTTCGGACGCCGGGTCCACCCGACTGCAACAACCCCCTCACCTACGCCATTTCCCCGCCGGGGGAAGGGCTTTCAGGGGTACTGTCGTTTGGATTATCGGTTGGGGACGTTCCAAAAGGAAAACGGCCAAACCCTATGGCCCGTGCCCAGGTGGGCGGGGGTGGCTCAGCCGCAAGGAGACGCCTAACGACAGGTAGCGGAAGCTACCTTAGGCAGGACCGACGCAGTGGATGGGCTATCCCCGTCCGCCGTAACGGCATGCCTAACGACAGGTAGCGGAAGCTTCCTTAGGCAGGGTCGACGCAGTGGATGGGCTATCCCCGTCCGCCGTCTCTACCGGATCATGTTGAGCAGGTCGCCCATCATATCGTTGAAGACGCTGACCATGCGGGAGGCGCCCTGGTAGGCCCGCTGGAAGCGGATCAGGTTGGCAAACTCTTCGTCCATGCTAACGCCGGAGACTTCCTGCCGCCGTGATTCCAGGCCATTGAGGATCTGGTCCTGGTTTTTGACCTTGTCCTGCGCCTGCGCAACGGCGAAACCGACCTTGCTCAGCAGGTTGTTGTAAAAATCTTCGGTCGTCCGACCGGACATCAGCGGCTGGTTCTTCAGAGCGGCGATGTCCAGGGACCGGTTGCCGTCTCCGGGCGGTGAGAGGGGATTGACCGCCGCAGCGATCAGCCGCACGTCCGCCTGGATAGTGGTCGAAACCGCCATGTCCTTGGCCTGTGTGCCTGTAAAAAACGGAGACCCCGTGTTCTTGTAGAGGTTGTAGCCGCTGGCGTGCAACCCGTTCACCCGGGTGATCAGGGTGTTCGCCAACTGGTCCACCTGCTTGAGGATGGCCGGCGTATCCACCTGTACCGTCTTCATCAGGCCCTTCAGCTGGCCGGTCGTGAGGTCGGCCGTCCGGCCGTCGGCGAACTGCACCTCGTGACCGTTGGTCACTTGGTATAGGTCATTCTTCATACCGCTGACCGTCAGGCCGACGCCCGTGACGCCGACGCTGATCGTCTGCGTGCCGTCGCCAGTCGAGCGGAGCACCAGTTGGCCGTTAGTGTCGAGGTCGGCCGAGACCCCTTTGGTGGCCTGCATCTTGGCGTTGATCAGGTTGACCAGATCCCGCGGTGTGGCCACGGCGACCGGCGTGGCCGAGTCGACGATGCTCACCCCGTTGATGATCAAATCCCCCGCCTTCAGGGCCCCGGGGGCCACGGCCTGAAAGCCGGCCACCCCACCCGCCTTGAAGACTGACTTCAAAGGTGAGACCGCATCCCGGTCGACTAGGTACAAGCCGTTCAGAGTGACGTTGACGACCCCGTCGTTCAACGGGACGAACTTGAAGTTGCCCATCGTCGCCAGCTCGTCAAAGATCCGGTCCCGCTGGTCCAGCAGGTCGTTGGGCTGGTCACCGCTCTGGACGGACTCCGTGATCCGCTTGTTGAGCTGGGCGACCTGGGTCAGGTCCCGGTTGACTTCGGCGACCGTCAGATCGACCTGTTCGTCGGTATCTTTTTGGGCCCGGCGGATCGTGTTCACCAGGGTGTTCATCTGGTTCGACACGTCCTTGGCCGTCTCCACGACGGCCGTACGGGTCGCCAGGTTGTCCGGGTGCAGCGCCAGCTCCTGCCAGGAGTCGTAAAACTTCTGCAGGACGACGGTCAGGGCGTCGCCTTCGATCTCGTTGAAGGCCGCCTCCACCCGCTGCAGGCCTTGGGCATTGGCCTGGGCTTCGCCTTGGACGCCCGACTCGAGCCGGATCGACTTGTCGACGAACTGGTCCCGGGCCCGCTGCATCATCGAGACGTGGACGCCAGCCCCGATCTGGCCCTGCTGGGCGCCATGGAACTGCATGCCGGGGACTGTGTAGGCATCGTTCGGGGCGAGGACGGCCGTCTGACGGGAGTAGCCCTTGGTCTCCGAGTTGGCGATGTTGTTGCTGGTGGTTTCAATCGACTGCTGCATCGCCTGCAGGCCGGAATAGGCGGTCATGATGCCGTGGCTGATCGTTGTCATCGCAGAGTCCTCAAGCGTTCAGATTGAGTGCGGATCGCTCGGGCGGGTCGGCGTAAGCCACTGCCTGCTGTCCGTAGGGGTTGTACGTCGGCGATGCCGTCAATTGCCGTTCCACCTCGGCGATGATTTCCATGTTGAAATCCACGTATTCCAGGGCATGCTGCAACAGGGTCTGATTGACCTGTTGCACCCGTTGGATCTCACCGACGACGGTCGCCAGCTCGGTGGCCAGAGTCGCCAGGGGAGCGACGTCGGGACCCGGCAGGGCGCCGAACAGTTCGGGGAGCAACGTCGCCTCGGACAGGCCGAGTGCGATCGCCAGGGACATCGTCACGTCTTGGCGGGCCGCATCCACTTCCGCCAATTCGGCGCCGATGGCCGCCTGTTGGGCGATGCAATCTTCGAGGGGGGTGGCGTCGGCTTTGGTCAGGGTCTGACGCGTCAGCTTCAGGACCAGCAGCAACCGCCGGCAGAGACCGAGTTGGCGCTGGAGCAGCGCATGTAGCTCGGAAAGGGCAGGCATCGGACTTACCTCACGCAGGGACATGGACCCCAAGTCAGTGGGTACGGTGTGATCGGAGCCGGGCAACCGCCAGATGATGAAACCCGACGGTCAGAGGACCAGAGGCTGTGCCCGTGGGGGTCGGGGTGAGCTGATTTCGGTCCGGGTTCTGCGATCGCGTCCTGATGGACGCTGAGCAGGTTCCGGGCCGAAAGCGACCGCCATGGCCCCTACTGGCACGGCCTCTTAGAGATTTTGGCGGAAGAGGGCATCCGTCAGATCGGTGACGGATTGGCCGCCGGCGGCAGGCCGTTCCGCCTGAGCGGCGCTCAACAGCGAGTCGGCGAGATCCGTGGCGGACACGTGGTACGTGCCGTTGGCGATCTGCTCTTTGAGCGACTGCACTTTGGCGTCACGGACCGCATCGTCCCCTTGCACCGCCTTGGCGATGCGCTGGAACTGCTGGTCGAACGAGGCGCCTCCGGCAGCGGTGGCTTTCTTGCCGCCGGCCGCCGGTTGACCGCCCAAGATCCGAGCAATCTTTTGGCTGAACTGGTCGGGGACCTTCATAAGCCCATCCACCTTTCGTTTCGGGACAAACCATCTTTGCTTATCCTTTCGGCATGTGCCGGCAGGACTTAAGGCGAAACGCCCACTTTTTTCAGGCGGGTCACAGTCATCGTCCCATCCCGGATGCGGCGATGGCTAGTCATGGCTGTGGGGCGGAGACGCCGCCGGCACCGGCGCTCCCGGCAACAACGTTTGCCCCGTCACCCGGTTGCGCCCGCCCGCCTTGCTCTGATACATGGCCTGGTCGGCGCGCCCGATCATCGCCTCGATCATGTCGCCACGCAGGGAGACGGCGACCCCGAAGCTGGCCGACACCTGAAAGGGCTGACCCGTCGCGTCCTGCGGCGTAAGCTCGGTGAT
Organism: Candidatus Sericytochromatia bacterium; assembly: GCA_014377495.1. Taxonomy (GTDB): domain Bacteria; phylum Cyanobacteriota; class Sericytochromatia; order JACMPN01; family JACMPN01; genus JACMPN01. The sequence goes on along the minus strand of JACMPN010000147.1, from coordinate 7,684 downwards.
CCCCTGGCGCAGGCGCTCGGCCAGGATCATCGAGCCGGCCAAATCCGTATGGGTGAGCAACACGCACATCTCCTCACCGCCGTAGCGGACGGCCAGATCCGTCGTCCGCACCATCTGCTGCAGCAGCTCGGCGACCTGCCGGAGGACGAGATCCCCGATGAGATGGCCGTGGGAATCGTTGACCTTCTTGAAGTGGTCGATGTCCAGGAGGATCAGGCCGACCGGATGGTCAGCCCCGTACCGTTGGAAGCGGGCCAGTTCCTGCGTCAGCTTTTCGTCAAGGTAACGGCGGTTCCACAGGCCCGTCAGGCCGTCCGTGTTGGCCCGGCGGTGCAGGGCGGTGACGTCTTCAAACAGGCACAACGTGCCGCGTCCGCCCGTCAGCGGCAGAAAATTCACCTCCAGGGCCTGGTGGTGCCACTGGATCAGGGGCGGCAGGTTCCCCCGGCCGTCCCGGGCAGCGTCCCAGGCCGCTTCCAGCTCATTCAGGGTCTCGGCGTCCAGCAGGGCCCGCATCAGGGGCTGCAGGGCCTGCCCGACCGCTTCCGGGCCGAAAAGGGCCTTGCCGGCGCTGTTGCTGAGGATGATCGTCTGGGCCTCGTCGCAGACGAGGACGGGGTTCTGATTGGTTTCGATCAGCGTCTGCAGGAACCGCCATTCCTCGTAAAAGGCCTCCGTGATCCGCACCAGCGTCTGGATCTGCCCCTGCAATGGGACCCGCCGCTGGCTTTCGGCCCCGAAGGCGGCACTGGTCGCATACCGCATGTCCCGCTGCTGAAAGGCCATCATCAGCTGACCGACGACGCGGCGCAGCTGGATCGTCAGGGCCAGCTGACGGGCCAGGGCCAGGGCGAGCAGTGAGGACAGGCTGGCGATCACCATCGCTGCCGACGGCAGCCAGGTATGCAGCCGGAGCCAGACGGCGGCATCGATCACCCCCAGCCCGAGCAGCGCCCCGAGGAGGACGGGCATGGCCAGGGTCACCGAGAACAGTTCCCAAAGCAGGATGGTGCCGGCCGCTGCCAGGGCCGCCCCCAGCGGGGCCGCCCAAGCGGGCGGTTCCCGTCGCCAATCGTCCCGGACGAGGGACGTGATCGTCTCCGCCTGATAATCGATCCCCGGGACAGGGCCCATGGGCGTGATGTGGACGTCGTTCATCCCCTCGGCCGTGGCCCCGACGAGGACGATCCGGTCCCGGAGCTGGGCGGCGGGGATTTTGCCCGTCGCCACGTCCCAGGCCGACACCTGTTGGAACGGCGCGTGGCGGCTGAGGAAATTCGGGTGGATCCGGCCGGCGGGCGGGACCAGATCGGGGCGGATCTGGCGGGCGATCTGCAGACTCATCAGGGCGATGCTGTCGCTGCCCAGCGTGCGGGCGGCGGCCTGGGATTCGGTGTCCGCCACCAACCTTCGCCCGGCAGCCGTATCCACCTGCGGGGCGACAGGAAAGTGCAGGCGGGTCCAGCGGACGATGCCGTCCGGGTCGCGTTGGACCTGGATCGAGCCGAATCCCCTGGCGGCGGCCAGAAAGGTCTCTTCCGGCAGGATGGCGCGGTGACCGTCGTCCGGGTCGGCGGCGACAGCCAGAAAGAGATTGCCCTGCCGGTGCAGGCTCTCGGCCAGGGTTTTGTCGATCCGGGGGGACACGTCCGGGTCGGCCAGCAGGACGTCGAAGAGGACGGCCCTGGCGCCGGCGAGGTGGTCGATCAGCTGGGCCTGGATGTCCCGGCTCCAGGGCCAGCGCATCTGGCTGACGCTCGCTTCGTCGAAGGCGACGATGAGGATCTCGCCCAAAGGCGCCGGTGACGGTTGCCAGCGCATCCGCCAGTCATAGAGGGTCCGCTCGGCGGTCACCAGGCCGCCCGCCGCCGCCAGGGCGGCCCAGACGAGGCCACTCAGGGCGGCGATGGCGAATGGACGGCGATTCATCGGGATGACGGTGACCTATTGACCGGCGGACACCGAGAGGGTTTCCACGTGGCCGGTGGGTTCCAGCGACTCGATCGTCACCTGGCTGGCCGCCGCCGACAGCGGGATGGTGGCCGTGAAGGTGCCGGCCGGGTTCATCTCGACCTGGAGGCCGTTGATGACGATGCTGCTGCCCGGTGCGGCGGAGCCGATGATGTCCAGGGAATCGCCCTTCGGCAAGAACCGCTGCAGCCGGATCGGCGTCGCCGCGACGGCCATGACGGCGGTCGGGGCGTTGTCGGCGACGATCGTCGTCGTGTTGCCGGGTCTGACGTCCACGGTCTTGTCCTGGGCCGAGACCTGGACCATGCCGGAAGTGACGCCGATGGTGGTCGTCCGGTTGCCCGGGACCACCCCGACGACGAACTCGGTGCCGCGCACGACGGCCGAACCGTTCGGCGAGTTGACCCGGAACCGGGAAAGGGTGCGATTGAACTTGCGCAGCCGGACGAAGGCTTTGCCGCTGTTCAGGACCAGGGTGGACGATTGGGCGCCCTCAAAGCCAGGCAGGCGCCGCATCTCCGTGACACCGAGCGTGCTGCCGGCCAGGACGTTGACGAAGCCGGCCTGCAAGGGCAGCTCGAGGACCAGCATGCCTTTGTCGCCCGTGCGCAGCATGTCGCCTTCGCTGAATAGCTGGTCCGGGATGACGTTCAGCCAGGCACCGCTGCCCCGCCGCGATTGGACGGAGCCTGTGACGAGCCGGCACTGGACCTGGTCGCGGGGGATTGTCGTGCGGCTTTCGAGGCGATCCAGCGCCGGGAGGGTCTGGGTGGCTGCCAGGGCCGGCAGACTCAGTCCCGCGACCAGGGTGAGGGCGATGAGGAATTGGCGTCGTCGGTTTGGCACCCGGAGTCCGGTCATGCGTGTCTCCACTTCCTGCGTCTCAAAATGCCACGAGCCAGCCGAGTGCGGCGCCATGACTGCCCTGATAATAAGCAGCAGTTTGCCAGCCGTCGTACACATATCTGATGTCTACCCCCATGTTCCGCCAGGGAAACCAGCGGGCGCCGATACTGCCTTGCAGCGACCACATCCCGCCGGGGGCCAGGTTGACCGAGTCGGTGAGCTGCCAGGTCCAGGGATAGATGCCGGCCCGGGCGTCGAGCGTGATCGGCCAGGCCGGTACGGGGACGACGGCGCCCGTGAGCAGCAGGCCGGCCCCCCAACGGGTGGAGGAGACGTCCAGATAGTCCGGGGCACGGTTCTGGGGTGTGGGGGCGTTAAAGAGCGTGATCTGCTGCAGGATCGCCGTCGGGCCGAGGGCGATGCCGGCCCGCTCGCCCCACCGGTGGGCAAAGAGGGCACCCAGCGTCCCCTGGTGCTGCAGGCGGCTGAAGCGGTCGCCCGTGTCGCTCCGTTGCAGGCCATACCAGTTCGACGTGTACGTGCCCATCAGCAGGGCCGAGCCGAGGCGCAGACCGCCGTCGAGCCAGACGGCGGTCGCCCGTGGGCCGGCGCCGTTGAAGCTGACGCCGTCTGTGCCCGTGTGGGTCTCCGTCAGGGTGTCGGCCCGCCAGCTGAGGGTCAGTTGGCTGGGTAAAATCGGCGTGTTGGATTGTGGCAACGGGGGCGGCGTCCGCCGCAGCAGGATGCGTTCACCGGTCTGGGCGATCGTCCGGCTCTGCGAGGGTGCCAGGCGGTTGCGGACGCCGACGAGGCCGGGGCCGGTCAGGGCCACCCTCTGGGCATCATAGCCGGATCGGGTGATCTGCAGGCTGTGGATGGCCCCGGTGAAAAAGAAGGTGCCCGACTCGTCAGTGGTCAGGGTCGTGTGGGACTCGGGATCCGTCACGGCGGCACCGGCCACGGGCTTGCCGGTTTCCTGGTCGACGATCTGTCCCCAGGTGAACCGGCCGCCGTCGGTATTTTGGGCCATGGCGGTCAGGCTCACGCCGCCAACGAGGCAGAGGGCGGTCAGGGCGGCGATCAGGGCATGAACGGAGCGTGTCTGCATTGAACCTACACGGACGCTAGCGACGAGGGGAACGGTCTGTCTCAGACTAAGTGAGACACAGGTGGGCCAGGCAAGTAAATGATTGAAAATGCGAGCAAACGGACGGTCGTTCTCGCCATATCAGCCCTGTCGGGATCCGGTTCATTTTTATGTCATACCCGGATGGCAGACCCCCAAACGACGAACGACGCCTCTTGAAACCAAGGGGCGTCGTCAAAGCTGTCGAACGATTAGATCAGATCGGCAAGCTTTTTGCCGTACCGGCGGAGCGCACTGGCCAGACCATACTTCTGGATGGTCTTGAGCGCCGTGGTGCTCACCCGCAGACGCACGGTCCGACCGGAATCCGGATCGAAAAACCGCTTGTACTGCAGGTTCGGGTTTTGAACCATTTTTGTGTGACGGTGGGAATGGCTAACGGAATAGCCTACCAACCGGCCCTTATCGGACACGTCACAGCGACGTCCCATAATGTGCCTCCCGCAGCACCTGCCGCGTCTACAGTAATGATCTCAAGCTCGTTGCGTTTTGGCAGGGTACGGGACGTTTGCTGCCCGCGTCAAGCCGCTCGGGCATTGGGACGGGCGGGCTGCCAGACCCGCGGTGGGCGGGTTCCGCCGCTACCGGCGCAGTGCAGGCGATGGCTCCGCTCACCGGTAGCCATCAATTGCTTCACCAGTCCGCTCCCGCGGCGGACCGCGGGCCGCTCAGATCGCCTTGGCAAAGCGGGCCTGCAACCACCGGCACCAGGCCTCGGTGCGGTGTCGGATCTGGGCCCAGTCGCCTGCCGCAACGGCATCCTTGGGCAGCAGGGCCCCGCCCAGGGCCAGCACAGCGGCGCCCAGATCGAGATAGGTGGCCGCGTTATCCAGGGTGACACTGCCCGAGACGAGCCACGGCAGCCGGCCAAACGGTTCCCTCAGGTCCTTGATCAGCTGGGGACCGCCCATGGCGGCGATCGGAAAGAGCTTGATCAGATCGCTGCCCGCCTGATGGATCCGCCAGACCTCGGAGGGTGTGGCCGCCCCCAGGGCACAGGGGGCGTCGGCCGCGTGGGCGAGAGCCAGCACGTCCAGGGATCCGATCGGGCTGACAAGGAACTGGGCCCCGGCGCGCAGGGCCGCCGCCGCATCGGCCGTACCGAGCAGCGTCCCTGCCCCGACGGTCACCCCGGGCCAGCGGCGCAGCTCGGCCAGGACCTCGGCTGCGCCGGCACAGTTCCAGGCCACCTCGAGGACGGTCAGGCCGCCGGCATGCAGGGCACGGGCGACGGCGACGGCCTGCTCCGGCCGCGGTGTGCGGACCACGGGCATGATCACAGCCTGGCGCCAAAGGCGCAGCACCGTCTGCCGCTGTGATCCCCCGTCCATCCCGACCTCCACCACGACTGCTGCGTCACGACTGCTGAATAGGGAGCTGCCTGATAGCCGCTCTCTCCGGCGGGGAGAGGCGTCGGCGAAGCGGCAAACCAACGTACCTGCGTCTTGCCCGCTGGGGAGAGGCACGCGGCCCGCAATTTCGCGATCGCCGCGAGGCCCATCCTGCCATCGATTGCTCCGTAGAGCAAGGCAATATCGGCGGGCTCGCTTAATGCCATTTCGCCGCAGGCTTGACCGCTTACTGCCTTGGCTGGCATTGCATCTCAGCACCATGCTTAATCGCACCTACCGCGATACGCTCCTAAAACGGGGCAGCCGCTAATTCGGGTGAACGGTCCGGACATATTCGTCATCGTCGTGGACAACGCCACGGATCATGTCGTTGTCGGTCAGCACCCGGGTGAAGGTGAAACCCGCCTTGGCGAGCACACGCCTCGAGGCGGCGTTGCCGACGGTGACCGTGGCGACCAGGCGCAAAATGCCCCGACCGATCAGATGATTGACGACTGCGACGACCGCTTCTGTCGCCAGACCCTGGCCCCAATAGGCGGGAAAAAAGGTGTAACCGACATTGGTGGCGGTTTTGGCGTCGTCCACGTTGACGTCGACCGTTCCGACGTAGGCACCGTCGCTCGTCCGCCGCACGGCCCAATTCAGCCATGCCTCATCGCCGTCCGGGGACAACCGGCATTCATTCCGACCCCAGTGGCGTCGCAGGATCTCAGCGCTGCCCGGGGCCTTTGCGGAAATCCAGTCATAAATGGCGGCGTCCTGGAGCGGGGCAAAGAGGGCATCCGCATGCGCCGCCGTCATGGGCTCCAACTGCAGGCGTATCGTGGCGAGTGGTGCATTCAGGTCACGGGCCGTGTCCGGAGAAAGGAACGTCGTATGGGTCATCGGTTCAACGATACACCTGCCGGGTGCATGTGCAGGCCGATCGCTTATCGGGACAGGAAGGTCTTGAAGTCGGCGATCGAATGGCGGGCCTGGTTGATGGCCGTGGCCAACAGGTCGCTTTCGTGTTGTTGGACGAAGGATGCCAATTGCGGGCCATTGCCGCCGTTGGCGTGGGCCTTGCCGAGGATTTTGCCCAGGTCCTCCAGAAAGACCACCCTGTCGCCGGGTTTGACGTCGTCGAACTTGATCCCGCCTTTATAGGCCGGTCGGGTGCGGGTCAGGAACGTCCGGCCGTCGACGGCGATGGCCGTGACCGGTGCGGCAACCTGGCCCTGGTAGACGGCCAGGGCTTCCTGGTAACGCTTCAGGTCGTTGCCGGCGGCCCCCAGATGCGGGCTCAGCGAGCTGGGCAGCAATTCCTTCATCTCGACGATGACGTCTTTTTGGCTGCCCTTGCCCAGGACCCCCTCATACCGGAACAGATCGAGGGACCCCGTCCCCGCATGCACCTGGACGATGTCCTGGAGGTCCTTTTTGGCGACGTTGGGAATGTCCGAGTTGGTGAGAGCCTTGGCGATTTTGGATTTCAGGGCTTTCGGTACAGCGAGGGTGGTGGCGTTGGGCTTGATCCGCGTGTGGTTTTTCATCGTGCGCTCGGCGAGCATCTCGGCCTGGGAGATCGTGCCCTGCTTTTTAAGAAAACCGACGATGGCGTCGGACTTCAGGTTGATCGACCCGTCCAGGCCTTTGCGGTAGCCCTTCAGGAACGTCTTGAGCAGGCTGACGTCCTCACCGGCGGCGACGACGACACTGCTCATCCCCCGGACCAGATCCACGCTGGCCGGGCCTTTGATCGCTTCGTCGAAGTCGGTCAGCCCGTAGGTCAGGGTCCTGTTGCCCGGCACCACGGCAAAATTCTCGATGTGGACGTCCCCCTGGAGGACCGTCTTGGGGGCGTTCCGCAGGGACTCGGGCATCTCGCTGAACAGACGCCGGTAAAACTGCGGTGCGGTGCCGCGGAAAAAGGCAAAGGGTTTGCTGCTCAGGACCTTGACCTTGAGGGCGAGGCCGGCGGGATTGACCTGTTGCCGGCGGCTGAGATCGGAGGCGAGGTGCGACAGGACCTGCGGGCGGGACATCGTGACGGCCTGGGCCCCCGTATCGGTGAACAGGCCGAGTTCCTTCAGGGCGTTGCCGTTGCCGACTTTGCCAAGCAGATGATCGACGTCGGTCAGACCCGTGGTGACGGTCTTGCCGAGCCCTTGTTCGACTTTGCCAACGAGTTTGAGGCTGCTCGCCACGAGTTTTTCGGTGCCGATCAGCAGACCTTTCGTCAGGGGGCCATACCCGCCCATGTGTATGCTCCTAAGCTCCGATTGGCGCAATCCGGCTCGGAGGACCCCCCGACCGGGGCACGAGATTACCTCCATGTTATGCCCGGTGAACCCGGGCATCTAACCCGCCTCGGCCATGGGCGCTGGTG
>JACMPN010000146.1 GCA_014377495.1 Candidatus Sericytochromatia bacterium | reverse complement strand
TTCTTTGGCGCCCGTGCGGATCACAGCCTTGCCGGTGATGCTCAGGTTGTTGGTCACCGTGTCGTACTCGGCCGAATCACCTTCCCAATCGAAGCTGCGGTTGCGGGGCTCGCCGCCAGCCTGGCCCGGGAGAGCGGCGGGCGGGTTCCAGTCCTTGATGTTGAAAAAGGTCCCGTTCGGACGCTGCTTCAGGTAGGCGTAGCGCTGATCCCGACTCACATCCACCTGCTTCGAGCGGATGATCCAATGCCCTTGGCCGTTCTTCCGGCCCCGCAGCTCCACGTTGTGAAAGCGCAGCTCGATCTCCGTGTCCGGTTTGGCGGGCGGGGGCACAGCCGCCGGGTTGTGGGCCCGGTGGGTGTAGAACCAGTACCCCATGCCGCACAGGCCGAAGACGACCACCACCGGCACCAACACCTGAGTCCATTTCATCGTTGCCGCCCCCGCCAACCGCCCACCGCGATCACCAGGACCGAGGCCGCCACCCACCAGTCGGGCCAGCGGCTGGCCGGCGTCCGTTCACGGTGCGGCCAGACTTCGCCACTGACCGTGCCCCGCTCATTCGTCGCCATCGTGGCCACCACCCGGCCGTACGGATCGATGATGCTGCTGACGCCCGTGTTGGCCGCCCGCATGATGAAGCGGTGATTCTCCAAGGCTCGCAGGGCCGCATGACCATTGTGCTGCGCCAGGGCGCTGGACTGTTTGAACCAGGCGTCGTCCGCCCCCTCGATCAGCACATCGGCACCGGCCGCCACCGACTCCTGGACGACATTCGGGAACAGCGTCTCAAAGCAGATCAACGGCCCCAGTTGCATCCCCGCCACGCTGATCGGCGCCGCCGAGTCGCCCGGCATGGCATCCGACGGCAGGGTGTTGGCGGCCGCCAGGCCCATCGACAGCAACACGGGCTTCAGGACGGAGCCGCCCGGCGTGTACTCGCCAAACGGCACCAGATGCCGCTTGTGATACCAGGGGATCGCCAAGCCATTGGGATCGTAAAAGCCCAGGTCGTTCTGCAGCCGGCCGTTCTCCGGCCGGGTCTCCAGGGTGCCGATCGCCAGCGTGGCGCCCGTCTCTTTGGCGAGATCCTGCAGACGCTGAGTGAGCCAGGCCGTGTGGGGCACGTCCACAGGCAAAGCCGACTCGGGCCAAACAATCAGCTTGGGGTGGTGGCGAGCCGCCCCCCGGGTCATCGTCTCGTAGGTCGTGAGCATGTCCGCAAAGAGCGATGGCTGCCAATTGACGTCGGGGCGCATGTTGCCCTGCAGGATCTGCACCGCCACCCCGGTCCCCGGCACGGGCACCGGCCGGGTGGCCAGATAGGCCCAGCCGGCCACCCCGTTGACCACGGCCACGCCGACCGCCATCATGGCTGCCGGCCAGGCCCCGCTGACGATCCCCAGAGCCACGGCGTTGGCCACGGCCACGATCAGGGCGGAAACGCCCAAGGCACCGGTGACGGCCGTGATCTGGACGAGGGCCGGATAGTCGATCTGGCTGAGGGCGAGCAGGTTCCACGGCATGGCCAGGGGCAGGTGGCGCTGGGCCCACTCCATGACGACCCACAGGGCCGCCGGCGTGACGAAGCGCCAAACCCCGGTGGGCCGCAGCCGATAGAGGGCATAGCCCCAGGCCAGCACGGGCGGAGCAACCACCAGGGTGCCCCCGATCCAGGCGGCCCCATAGGCAAAAATCAGACTCTGCGTATGGGACAGCCCCCGCCATTCCAGCGAGTGCAGCTGCGTCAGGAAAAACATGCCGCAAAGATTGTAGGGCAGGGCCCAGGCCAGACACAGCCGCCACAGCCGCGACCAACGCCAGTCAGCCGACCAGACGACCACGAAAAACGGAATCAGCGTGAACCAGAGCAGCCAGCCCAAATGGGGCAAGATAAACGCCATGCCGGAAGCGAGACCGCTGACTGCAGCCAGCCAACCGGCGCGCCGCACGGTCCACGTGGGAGCGGCAGCCAGGATCGTGCTCACGGTAATCGCCCACCTTTCGGGGCCGAGTATACCGCAGGCCCGTACTGGCCCAACCGGATGACACCCATTCGACGATCATCGGCCGTCCTATGACGACCGTGCGTCACTCCCGCCACCAGATGCTCATGGCGGCCCGACAGACGAGCAGGGCGGCGGCCAGGGCGATCACCCAATCCCCCCACCGCACGTAGGGTGTCCGCTCACCCCTCGGGGTGACGGCCCCCGTCAAGGTCGTCCTGGCATCGATCGGCGTCTCGGCGCTAATCCGGCCGAAGGGGTCGATAAAGGCACTGATCCCCGTGTTGGCTGCCCGGACGACGGAGCGGTGAGTCTCGACGGCCCGCAGTGCCGCCTGACCGAGATGCTGGTGCATGGCGGACGACCGTTTGTACCAGCCGTCGTTGGTGATGACCAGCAACAGGTCGGCGCCGTCCCGGACGGAATCGGCGGCCAGCGCCGGAAACAGGGATTCGTAACAGATCAGCGTGCCCAGGCGCAGGCCGCCCAAGGCGATGACGCCCGTTGTCGCCCCGGCCTGGACGTCCTCCGGCAGGGCGTTGATCTGCGGCAGGAGTGCGGCGAGCCACCTGCCTCCCGGCATATATTCACCGAAAGGCACCAGGTGCCGCTTGTGATACCACTCCGAACGGGTCCCGTCCTCCCGAAAGAGGGCCGTCGCATTGTACGGGCCCGGCACGGCCGGCTTGCCGACGCGGTTATGGGGGTCGGCCGGAGGGGCAGCGGGTTTTTGATCAAGGGCGCCCACCAGGATCGGCGTCTGCGTGCGCATGGCCAGATCAGCGATGGCTTTGTTGGCCCCGGCGAACCGATCGAGGGCCACCGGCATCGCCGTTTCGGGCCAGACGATCAGGTTGACCCCGTCGCCGGCCACCGCTTCGCTCAGGCGCTTGTAGACGTCGAACATCTCCCGCAGGGCGTCACGCTGCCATTTCTGGTCCGGCCGGAAGTTGCCCTGGACGACGCCGACCCGCATGTTGCCCACTTCAGCCTTGGGCTGGCCGCCGAGATACCAGATGCCGCCGCCCGCGTTGATCCCGGCCAGGACCAACAGCACCACGAGGTAGCGCCAACTGGTCCACTGGCGCAGGCGGAAATCCGCCACGACACTGGCGAGACCGGCGTTCACCGCAACGATCAGGCCGGCGACCGCCACCGAACCGGCGACGGCACCGATCTGCAAAAAAGCCGGGTAGCCGACCTGGCTGACAGCCAGGACGTCCCAGGGCATGGCAAAGGGCCCGAGACGCTGGGCCCACTCCCAGATCATCCACGCCGCCGCCGGCACCCAGACCCGTGACCAGCCCGTCGGACGGATCAGCCCGATCACGGCCCCCCACAGACCCAAACCGACGGCCGAAACGAGACTGAGCCCGAGCCAGGCCCCGCCATAGCTGATCAGCAGACTTTCAAGATCGGAGAACCCCCGCCACGTCAACGGATGGAGGGCGGTCATGAAACGGTAGCTGGCGAGGAAGAATCCGATCCCCCAACTGCCGGACAGCCAAAATCCCCGGGAGACAGTCAGGGGCCGCACCCACAACAGGGCAAACAAAGGAACGAGGGCCACCCACATGAGGACGCCGCCGGCCCGCCAGGTGAAGGCGAATCCTGCCACCATCCCGCACAAACCGGCGAGCAGGGCGACGGCGGGAGTGACAGTGGTGGGTTGCTGACGAAATTTCAACGAGGGGGTCCCGACTCTACTTACGTTGGCTCATCCTAAAGGGAGGTTTGATCCGACGACAAGGCCGGGCCCCCCGACGGGGTACCATGCAGCGAACCTGCCCCACCCCGCTTGTGACAGGCATCACCGGTTTTGGATGACCCGAAAACGGTGTGGTATCGTGGGGTCACCGTTGCCAGGGGCTGGACGTGTGCTGCCAAGCCGTTTCAGGACTCCGGTTACGCCGTTTTTCCGGGCAACATCGACCGCGCTTTTGGCGGCAGGAGGATCACGAACATGTGCGGCATCGTCGGCTACATCGGGGACACGCAGGCAGCAGACCTTCTGATGGAGGGCCTGTCGCGGCTGGAATACCGCGGCTACGACTCGGCCGGGATCGCCGTGCTGAACGGCAACGGCCTCGATATCCGGCGTGAAGTCGGCAAATTGCGGAATCTGGCCAAGGAAGTCGCCGTCAACGCCCCGAAAGGCCTCATCGGGATCGGCCACACCCGCTGGGCGACCCACGGCCGGCCGACCACGACGAACGCCCATCCACATACCGACACCCTGGGACAACTCGTCGTCGTCCACAACGGCATTTTCGAAAACTACCTGGAAATCAAACACGAACTGATCAAAGACGGGGTCATCTTCCTCTCCGACACGGATTCTGAAGTGCTCGCCCACCTGGTCGCCCGTTCTTACACCGGCGACCTGCGTCTCGCCGTCCAGGTGGCCCTCTCGCGGATGCACGGCTCCTATGCGATTGCCGTCCTGCATCAGGACCATCCGGACTTGCTCGTGGCCGCCCGCAACGGCTGCCCGCTGATCCTCGGCATCGGGGCGGAAGAAAACTTCATCGCCAGCGACATCCCGGCGATCCTCAACCACACCCGGCAGATCATCTACCTGGAAGACGGCGACATCGCCGAGGTGCGCCAACGCAGCTGGTCCGTGTTCAACCTGCAGGGCGAACGGCAGCATCGTGACCAGACGACGATCGAATGGAGTCTCGTCGCTGCCGAAAAGGGCGGTTATGACCATTTCATGCTCAAAGAAATCAATGAGCAGCCGACGACCCTGGCCCAGACCCTGGGCGGCCGCATGGGGGAGGAGGAGGGCCGGGTCTACGTCGACGAGTTCGGAATCACAGACGAGCAACTGCGCCGGATCCGGCAGATCGTCATCGTCGCCTGCGGGACCAGCCACTACGCCGGACTCGTCGGTGAATATTACTTCGAGCAGTTGGCCCGGATCCCGACCACGGTCGAATACGCCAGCGAGTTCCGCTACCGCAAGCCGGTCGTCGACGGCGACACCCTGATCATCGGCCTCAGCCAATCGGGCGAGACGGCGGACACGCTGGCCGCCATCCGTGAGGCGAATAACCTCGGCGGCCTGACCGCCAGTATCCTGAACGTCCAGGGCAGTGCCATGAGCCGGGAAACCCAGGGCACGCTTTACATGCGGGTCGGTCCGGAGATCGGCGTGGCCTCCACCAAGGCGTACACGGGCACCGTGGCCAGCCTGCTCCTCGTCGCCCTGCACACGGCCCAAGTCCGCGGTCACGTCACCGCAGACTTTGTCCGTGAAACCCTGGGCAGCCTGCGGCAGGTCCCGTCCTGGATTGAGGAGACCCTCGCCGAAGTCGGCGCCATCCAGGATCTGGCAGCCATGCTGCACACCTTCCGGAATTGCCTTTACCTCGGTCGGGGGGTCAACTATCCCACAGCCCTCGAAGGGGCCCTGAAGCTGAAAGAACTGTCTTACATCCACGCCGAGGCGCTGCCCGCCGGGGAAATGAAGCACGGCCCGATCGCCCTGCTCGATGCCGACTTCCCCGTCATCGCCGTCGCCACCAAGAGCGCCGTCTACGACAAGACCCTCAGCAACCTCAAGGAAGTCGCCGCCCGTGACGCCGTGACGATCGCCCTTGGCACCCGGGGCGACGAGAGGCTGGCGGAAGTGGTCGACCGGGTCATCTACGTCCCCGAGACGCCGGAGATCATCTCGCCGCTCGTCAACGTCGTGCCTTTGCAGTTGCTCGCCTACTACGTGGCCACCAAAAAAGGCTGCGACGTCGACCAGCCCCGCAATTTGGCCAAGTCCGTCACCGTCGAGTAGGGGCGGGCAGCGGCGGCCGGGGGTGCCTTCAGAACCAGAGAGTGGCGTGCGAGCGCACGTCGTTGGCATTGGGCGCTCGCACGCCGCTCTAACGCGCCAGCTCCGGCTCACGCGTCCCACCCCGGGCCCGGGCCCGGTAATCCCCAGGCAACTCGGCCAAGCCCCCACGGCGCTGCCACATGGCCAAACCCCGGGCCCGGGCCGTCATTTCGGCTTGGCGGAACTGGTGTTGCAACGCCGGGCTGAGCCCCCGGGGATAGGCCAAAGCCAGTCCGGCGGCCACAATCTCCAAATTGGCGCAGCGATCGCCCGACCAGATCAGCGCCAGCATGCGGCCGTACTTGTCCATTGCCGGCACGCCGGGCTCGATGCGCACGATGCGACCGCCGACGAGACGCTGCAGCGCCAGTCGCGACCGGGTGCCCCAGGGCTCCTGACCGGGCGCCCCACCGTGGGCAATCTCGGGGGCGTCCAAGCCCAGCATCCGGATCCGCAGGCGGCCCCCACCCCGGTTCAGCACGACCACCGTATCGCCGTCCGACACTTCCACCACCCGGCCGGTCAGGGGCGCCGCCTGAACAGGCAACGTCAGCACCCCAAACAGTAGGCCCCAGCCGATATTTCGGAATAATCGCATCGCCCCAGCCCCTCTGCCGGCCATAAACCGAAGCATCCTCACGTCAGGCCCCGCGCCGATCAAGGTCCAATTCGGTTACCGGATGCCGGGAAAAACACGTGGTCTCTGTTCGCAAGCCAAGGCCTTTCGCCCGTTGACGGCCGGTGGCGTGGGCGGCGACAATGAACCCATTCGCCCGCTCGGCATCGACGCAGCAAAGGATCCCCCTGTGACCAGCTCTTGGCCCCGCACTCGCAGACTTTGGCGAGCTGGCCTGATTCCGCTGATCATAGCCGGGTGTTTTGCGCGGGTCCCAGCCAAAGAGCAGGACGCGGCCCAATGGTTCCCCTACATCGCCGCCAACGGCCAATTCACCGACCTCTGGGCGGTCGCCGTGCCGGGCGGTCAACGGCGCCGCCTCACCGATGACCAGCTGATCGAAGCGGCACCCGCCATGCTGCCCGACCGCCGCATCGTCTACGCCTCACGCGAAGTGGGCCGCTGGCGCCTCAAGGTCGTCGATCCCCGCCCCGCCGCCGCCACCCGCCCCAACGAGGAACCTCCGGTCCGGCAGAGCGAGTTCCACTACACCAGCGCCGAGGCCGACGACTTCGGCCCCGTCGTCAGCCCCAGCGGTCAGGTCCTGTTCGTCTCGAACCGCAGCGGCCGCAAGCAGATTTTCGCCCTCGTCCCCGGCCAGAACGAAGCCAGCCTGCTCACCCCCGAGACGGGCGAATGCGACAATCCGGCCCCCGGGCCGGACGGCCGGATCGCTTATACCCGCCTGCTCAACGGCAGCCGCCAGGTCTGGCTGGTGGATGGGGACGGCGGTCAAAAACTCCAGGTGACCAACCTCGGCTACAACGTCACCGACCTGACCCTCCTCCCCGCCGGCAAGGTGCCGCCGCCCTATCGTCTCAACCAAGCCCTGCTCATGCCCAGCGCCATGCCCGGCCAGGCCTATCAGCAGCTCCTGCAGTCCCAGATCATCTTTGTCGCCCACCGACGGCCCGATGCCCGCAGTGTCGTCACCGCGACCGGTGAGGATCTGGACATTTTCCGTTATGACCCGGCCACCAAACGGGTGATGAACCTGACCAACGTCGCCGGCAACGACGCCAATCCGGTGGTGCTGCCCTCCGGCCTGATCGCCTTCACGACGGATCGCCGGGGCACCCAGGAGATCTGGACCGTGGACGCCTGGGGCGGCCATCAGCAACCCTGGATCGACGGGGAATCCTGGGTCAGCACCCGATGATCCAACCCCACGCAGTGCCAATCGCCCCCATGCTCTGGCGCCAGCGGGGCCCCTGGCTCATCGCCACGCTGGTGACCGCCGCCGTCCTAGCCGGTGCGCCCTGGGTCTGGAACTGGGCGACCACCGCCACCTCCGCCAAAGCCATGGCCAAAGTCGAACGGCTGCAGAAGCTTACCGACGTCCCGGTCTATCCCGGGGCATCGCCTGACCCCTTCCTGCCGCCGAATGGCCGCGGTCCCGTGCAGACGGCGATCTACCTGACGATGGACACCCTGGATCAGGTCAAGGCGTTTTACCGCTCCGAGCTGTCCTTGCCGGAAGACCTGATCCGTGAGCTGCCCGATACCTGGGTGACGGACCTGGCCAAGGCCAACGGCGACCGGCTGACCATCCAGGCCGAAACCCAACCCGAAGGCCAGGGCACCCGCCTGGCCATGATTTACGTGCGAGCCACGCCCTAAGGACACCGAAGTACATGCGCCGTCTGACTCACCGTTATCTGCTCGCGGCCTTGATCGCCCTCGTCTCGGCCTGCGCCAACACGGCCGACCCGAAGGCGGCCGCCAGGGAAATCGCCCTCGGCGACGCAACGGTCACCCGTTCCGCCACGATCAAGACCCTGAACTTCGAAGAGCAAGAGCAACTGACCGATAATCTCGCATTCCATTACAAAGCCGCCATCGGCCATGACCCCAAAAACATCGACGCCCACAAAAAGCTCGCCCGGGTCTACTACGATCGTGGTCGCACGCTGTCCTGTTTCTTTGTCCTGAACGAGACGAAGACCCTGATCCAGACGGACGAGGAAGTCAACGCCGGTCTGACGAGCTTTGCCACCAAGTCGATGGCGACGATCGCCGCACACAACGGGCGGGACCTGACCAAGCTGGATCCCGTCGGCTTGGCGAAGCTCGGCCGCTGCTACTTCATCATCGGCAACACCGACAAAGCCAAGGAACTGCTGATCAAGGCCCGTGACATCGACAAGACCAATGGTTACGTGCTGGCTTCGATTTATGAGCTGCAGCAGATCGAGACGGGCGCCGTGCTGTCCAACGCCAAGACGACTGCCCCGCCGAAAGACCCCAACTCGTGACCGCACGCCATCGCCGGGCGGGGGCATAACCCCGTGAAAGCCAAGTTCATCACCCTGTACGGCGCCAAAGGGGGCGTCGGCACCAGCTTTTTGGCCACGAATCTGGCGCTCGCCCTAGCTCAGGAGTCCCGGCAACGTGTCGGTCTCGTCGACCTCGACTGCTACCGGGGCGGCAGCCTGGCGAGCTTTTTCGACATCGATCCGAAAGACCGCAATCTCGGGAGCCTCCTCGCCGCAGGCTCCCCGACGCCGGCCGACGTCGAAGGTTTCCTCCTGCCGACGAAACACGGGATCGACCTGCTCGCCGCTCCGTTCGAAGGCCAGGCAATGAACGCCTCGTCGCTGTACCGGGTCCTGCAGCCCTTGGCCGAAGTGCGGCCGCTGACGGTGATCGACGCCCATGCCCCCCATCTCGCCGATCCGCTGCCGACCCTCTTCGATCATTCGGCTTTGGTCCTGATCGTCTTCACCCCTGAGATCAATGCCCTGCAGCAGGCCCGCTTCGTCCTGAAACGGATGAGCGAGCTGCGCTTTCCGCCGGAGCGCTTCCGCCTCGTCGTGAACATGGCCGACATGACCCGGGACATCCCCTTGGAGGACATGGCGGAAATCCTCGGGCGGCCGGTCAGCTTCGAGTTTCCGTACAACCTCACCGAAGTCCTGACCAGCATCAACCGGGGCCTGCCGCTGATGGCGAACCCGACCCGCACGGCCCTGGCCCCGATGTTCAAACTCGTCGCCCAGCACGTCATGCAGGTCCCGTCCCTGGAGACGGCTCACATCTCGCCCCCGGCACCATCCACGGCCAGCCAGCAGGCCGCCATCGATCTCGGCTACACCCCCACGGCCGGCGGTGCCGCCACCCCGGCCAGTGTGTCGACGGGGATCGTCCTCGGCGATGAGGCCCGGGAAGCCTACCGGGTCCTGCGCCGGCGGGTGCATGCCCGCCTCGTCGGGGAAATGAAGCTCAGCGAGGTCGATCTCCAGGGCGACTCCGTCAAACGGGCGGCGATGCGCCAGAAGGTCGGCGAGAAAATCGCCAAGATCGTCGAGGGCGACGTCCCGGAACTGGCCGGCCGCACCGAGCGGCAGCGGCTGATCGAGGAGGTCGTCGACGAGGCCTTGGGCTACGGCCCGCTGGAAGCCATGCTGCGGGACATCTCGGTCAGTGAAATCATGGTCAATGGACCGGACCAGATCTTCGTTGAACAAAAAGGCAAACTGCTCAACTCGGGCCTGTTCTTCACGGACGAAAAGCAGTTGCGGGTCGTCATCGACCGCATCGTGGCGCCCTTGGGCCGCCGCATCGACGAAAGCTCGCCGATGGTCGACGCCCGCCTGCCGGACGGCTCCCGAGTGAACATCATCATCCCGCCGCTGGCCCTGATCGGCTCGACGCTGACCATCCGGAAGTTCCCCGCCGAACGGATGACGGTCGATCACTTCCTCCGCTTCGGCACGCTCAGCGACACGATGGCCGAGTTTCTCGACGGGGCCGTGCGGGCCAAGCTGAACATCTTCATCTCGGGCGGTACCGGCAGCGGCAAAACCTCCCTGCTGAACATCCTGAGCAGCTTCATCCCGCGGGACGAGCGGATCGTCACGATCGAGGACGCCGCCGAACTGAATTTGATGCAGGACCACGTGATCACACTGGAGTCCCGCCCGGCGAACATGGAGGGCCAGGGGGCCGTGACGATCCGCGAGCTGGTCCGCAACTCCCTGCGGATGCGTCCCGACCGGATCATCGTCGGCGAAGTCCGGGGCGGCGAAGCCCTGGGCATGCTGCAGGCCATGAACACGGGCCACGACGGCTCCCTGGCCACGGGTCATGCCAACAGCCCCCGGGATGCCCTCGCCCGTCTGGAGACGATGGTCCTGATGGCCGGCATGGACCTGCCCGTCCGGGCCATCCGCGAGCAGATCGCCTCGGCGATCAACCTGATCGTCCACCAGGCCCGCATGCGGGACGGCAGCCGCAAGATCACCAAGATCTCGGAGATCATCGGCATGGAGGGCGAAATCATCTCCATGCAGGACATTTTCACGTACGAGGCCGTCCAGACGAAGGAAGGCGGCAAACTCGAGGGGTCCTTTGCGGTCAGCCCCCTGCGGCCCCGGGTCCTGGATTCCTTTGAGAACTACGGGATCCCGATTCCGCCCGGCTTCAACCCTTTCTGAGCCGGCTCAGGCTGCCTCGGACTGGCGACTGCCCGCCGGCACCACGCAAAAGCGGGGCATTGTCACGGTGAACCGTGTCCCCTGTTTCCGGTGACTGTCCACCTGTATGGTGCCGCCATGGGCCTCGACCACCTTTTTGGCAATCCAGAGCCCCAGCCCGAACCCACCGTAGTGCCGGCTGGACACGGCCCGCTCGAAGCGGTCGAAGATCCGCTGCTGGTCCTTGTCCGCGATCCCCATGCCGTGATCCACCACGCTGATGATGGCCGACTGCTCCTTGCCGGTGACGGCGACCTCGATCCGCCGGCCCTGGCCGAACTTGATCGCATTGGCGATCAGATTGGCGATCACCTGCTCCAGTCGGGAACCGTCCCAGCGCCCCCAGACCGGCGGACCGGCCCTGAACGTCAAGTCACTGCCGGCGGCCTGCAGCTCGTCGGAAAAGTGGGCCAGGACCTCGCGCACCAGGGTCACCAGATCCAGACTGTCGCATTGCAACGGCAAACCGCCGAGGGTGACCCGTGAGACGTCCAGGATGTTGTCGATCAGCTTGGCCATCCGCAGCACGGAGCGTTCGGCTGCGCCCACCGACGCCGACAGCTTGGCCGCAATCGCCCCGGCGGCATCCCGTTCGAGGGCCCGGCGCAGCCGGCCGATGGCCAGCAGACTGACAGTGATCGGCGTCTTCAGCTCATGGGCGGCGATGGCGAGGAAGTCGTCTTTCAGGCGCAACGAATCCTCCAACTCGACCACCCGGGCCTTGGCCCGCTCGGCATTGCGGCGATCCGTCAGATCCAGGAAGGTGACGACGGCGCCGCTGGCCCGCCCGTCCTCACGGATCGGATTTGCCCGCCATTCCACAGGAAAGGAAGAGCCGTCCGCCCGCCAAAACACCCCGTCACTGGCATGCATCAACCTGCCGGACCGATAGGCCTGACAGATCGAACAACCGCTCAAAGGATAGGGTGTGCCATCCGCATGGCTGTGGTGGCTCAGATCATGGATCGATTGACCGATGAATGCCTCGGGGGCATAGCCGAGGGCGTTCACGGCCGAAGCGTTGACAAAGGTGCAGCGCCCATCCAAGTCGACCCCAATAATGCCTTCGGCGGTGGCGTCGAGCAAGGTCGACGTGCGGTCGGCTTGGCGCTGGACCAGAGCCCGCTGCTCACTCACCTCCGTGACCAACATGCGCAGGTCGATCTCGCTCATGGCGGAAGCGGCGAGGGCCTGCAGGATCGCAATCTCGTCCGCCGTCCAATGGTGTGGCTTAAAATCCATCACGCAGAACGTGCCAATCACGTACCCGCCGCCTACGATCAGCGGGATCCCGGCGTAGCTGGAGACCCCGTACTCCCGGACGATGGGGTGATCGCGGAACATGCTGTCCTGCGCCGCATCGTCCACAATCAGCGGGGTCCCGGAGGCGACAACATGCCGGCAAATTGAATAGTTCAGGGGGATTTCACGGCGGGACAGCCAAGGATCCGGTATCCCGACGCAGCTCTTGAAGAACTGCCGGTCGACGTCGACCAGAGTGACCATGGAAACAGGCACATGCAGTACCCGGGTCGCCAGCTTGGTCAGCCGGTCGAAGCCTTCCTCCGTCGGCGTGTCGAGGAGGGCTGTCCGACGCAATGCCGCCAACCGTGCCGGTTCGCTTCCGCCCGTGAGGGGGTTCAGGTCTACCATGCTGCCTCCGCACCGTCCAGCCGGGGGACGGGCTGTCCCCCGCGTTGGGCAGGCATCGTAGCCACGGCACCGCTGATCGTAAAGTCAGGGAGCCCATGAACAGCCGTGTGATGGCCGCAGCCGGGCCCCTGGCAGATCGGGACGGGTAGCCTGACGACCGGGCGGCCGAAAATCAGGTTAGGGCTGGTATGTGGCCACCGGGGTCCGACGGAGACGATCGATGAACCGCAAACCGGTCTGGATGCTGTCTACAGGCTTTTTGACCGGTTTCGTCGCCGGCAGAGAGTCGGTCGTCGCCGGCTGCACGGGCGCCGTTGCCCCGGGAACCCTGGTGGGTTCGGGAGACGTCCCTTCCGAGTCGTCGGCCGTTTGCTGGGTGGCCGGCGTCGAGCGGATCGACATCCGGTCGACGAAACGGCGGGCACCGGTGGCGGCGCCCGGCGTGGCGGTAGCGGAAACCCCAAAGCGGGTTTCCTGGATGGCGGCAATCATCTGCGGGCGCATACCGGCCACCAGCATGACCGCATCCGTCTGGGCCGCCAGCGGGGCCTTGGGGTCCTTGTACCGGCGCAGATCCTCCAACGGGGCGCCCTCTTCAGCACCGGTGACATATTGGAGGAACACGGTGCTGATCCAGTTCGTGCCGGGGCCACGCCCCAGCCACTGATAGTCCTTGTCCACTTGGGTGGGACCCGAGTCGACAATCTCCGGGGTGGATGCCAGCTTTTGGCCATGGCCGGTCGCCAGACGCTCCGCCTGATGCAGGACGCCCGCCTTTTCGGCAGCGGTAAAGCCGTCCGCACTGTTCGTCCAGCTGCGGTGGACGTTGCACCCCTCTGTCAGGATGACGATCTCGCCGGGGGCAAACCCTGCCGACCGCACCATGCGGTTGACCTCCGCCATGCTCGTGACACTGGCCACGTCGCCTTTGGCACTGCCGTGGACGACTTTGAGACCCGTGCCGTTGTTTCCATGGACGGCCAAATCAAGCACCACCACCTGACCGGTAGCCTGGCTGCGGGTTTTGAGTGCCTGGAGGATGGCCGGCAGTTCCCGCCAACTGTTGATGGCCCGCATCTGATCCGGCTGGATGTCCGCAAAAGTGTGAGCGCGATCCGGGCTGACCACCACGGCGAAAAGGGACTTGTCGATGGCCGGGCGATCCGTCTTGGCCGTTGACGCCCGCACCTGATCGGCGACGGCCGGCACGGCGGCCATGGCTGTCTTGGACCGGGGGAACCTGGCAGCAGCCGCAGCCACCGTCGTCGCCGCCTCGGGCGGTGCGGTGGGTGCCATCGTACGTAAGGTGGTCATGCCTTGCTCATCCACCTCCACACCCCAAACCTGACCCCGTTTCAGCAAAACACTACCCCGACTTAACCCTTTCTTGTCAGGTGTCACAAAATGCCGACCAACCGGAAATCTGTTAATCTGCCGGCGATGACGCCTGAAATGCCGCCGCTGATTGAGATCAGCCACCTCAGCAAGGTATACCACCGTGGCGAGCAGCCTGTTTGGGCCTTGCAGGATGTCTCGCTGGCGATCGCCGAGGGTGATTTCGTCGCCATCATGGGGACCAGCGGCTCCGGCAAGTCGACGTTCCTGAACATGGTCGGCTGTCTCGACACCCCGAACGCCGGTCTTTACCGCTTGGCCGGGCTGGACGTGGCCAACCGCAGTGAAGACGACCTGGCCCAGATCCGGAACCGGTACATCGGCTTCGTCTTCCAGTCTTTTAACCTGCTGCCCCGGACGACCGCCTTGGAAAATGTGGAACAACCTATGCTGTACGCGGGGGTCAAACCGGCCGAGCGACAGGTGCGGGCGGCGGCGGCCCTGCAACGCCTGGGGTTGGGCGACCGGATGGCGCACATGCCGAACCAATTATCCGGCGGCCAACAGCAACGGGTGAGCATCGCCCGGGCCCTGGTGAACCGCCCACGCCTGTTGCTGGCCGACGAACCGACCGGCGCCCTGGACAGCACGACGAGCCTGGAGATCATGCAACTGTTCCGCGACCTGAACCAGGAGGGCATGACCGTGGTCCTCGTGACCCATGAGCAGGAAGTCGCCGACTGGGCCCGGCGGATCATCCGGTTTCGGGACGGCCGCATCCTGTCCGACGAGTGCAAGACCCCGCCGCCGCACGAGGGGCTGACATGATCCGTCTCCACCGCCTGGCCCCTGCCGTCGCCGTCTGGCTGATGCTGACGGCCATGGCCCACGCCGAGCCGATGTCTTTGGCCGACGCCCTGCGCCAGGCCATGGCCCACAACCCGAGCATCGCCAATCAGGACGTGCAGGTCCGTCAGGCGGACATCGACTATTGGCGGGCCCAGTTCCAGCGGGCCAGCCTCAGCCTCGATCTGAACGGGGGCGACAACTACACCGTCTCCGGGATGACGACGGCCAGTCAAAAGGACCAGAACGTCCTCTTCGTCAACGCCAACAGCACGTTGCGCGTGCCTTTGTTCACCGGCTGGCGGATCACAGGCAGCATCGAACGGGCGGAACAGGGCGTCGCCGAACGGAAAGCCACCCTCTTCGCCACCCGGCAGAACGTGGCCCTGTCGGTGATTGAGGCCTATTGGGACAACCAGCGGCAGCAAAAGCTCTATCTGGTCAACCAGGATCAGGTGAAACAGGCGGAGGAAATCCACGCATTGGCCAAGACCCGGCTGCGGGCGGGCGCCATCGCCCCGATCGACGTGAACCGGGCCGAGGTGACCCTGATCAGTGCCCAGGCGGGCCTGATCCGCAACGAGGGCAACATGCAGGTAGCCCGGGCCCGGCTCGGCAATCTGCTCTTCCGCAATGACGATACCTGGACCCTCAGCGACGACCCGCAGTTTCAGGCGATCCCCGACGAGGGGCGGGAGATCTGGCTGGCCCGGGCCCTGCGCCAACGCCCGGAGGTCCAGGCGGCGGATGCCCGCCTGAACGCCGGCAAAGCCGGCCTGACCATCGCCCGCAGCAAGCTCTTTCCGGAGTTCGCCCTGACGGCCCAGTACCAGTACGGCAACAACCCGTTCCGCCCCTTGGCAAGCTCGAACAACGTCCTGGCGGCTTTCGAAGGCACCTTCGACGGCCGGGCGACAATGACCTACAACCTCTTCGACAATGCCGAGACCTGGCGGCGCATGCAGGAAGCGGCCCTGACGATCGAGAGTGCCGAACTGGATCTGACCCAGACAAAACGGCAGATCAAGACGGACGTGGATCAGGCCCACGCCCAACTGACGAGTGCCGCCAGCCGGCTCTCCCGTCTGCGGCGCTCGATCGAGATCGCTCGGAGCACCCGGGACATCATGGCCATGCGCTACAAGCTGGGGGCGGCGGTGATCACCGACGTCAACGACGTGCAGCGGGCCCTGGTCTCGGCTTTGACCGAAAACCTGGAAGCAACCATCGATTACCTCGTGGCGGCGGCCCGCCTCTATCAGGCCGTGGGCCGACCATTGGCCGAACCGAGCGCGCTCCCCCCCACCCCTGCGCCCACGAAGGAGCAACCATGACCCCCGACCGCATCGAGTCCCCCCTGCCGCCGGCACCGCCGAAGCGCCAGCGCACAGCCTGGATCGCGGCGGGCGTCGTGCTCGCCGGGGCACTCGGCTGGTTCTTCTGGCCGCGCCAGGCCCAGCCCCTGAAGGTGCAGGCCTACACGGTAACCGCCCGGGATGTGGCGGAGTCGCTGCGGATCGCCGGGGCCATCGAACCGCTGTCGGAGCGGCCGATCATCGCCGAGGTCGCCGGCTTCATCACCCGGCTGTACGTGCAGGCGGGCGATCACGTCAAGGCCGGCCAGACGGTGGCCAGCCTGAGCGATCCCGAGCTGATGCGCCAAGTCACCGAGGCCCGGGACAGCTATGTGCAGGTCGAAAAGAGCGACTTGGTCGAGGCCCGCTACAAGCTGCAGGATGCCCGGCAGATCGGTGTGCCTCATGCCCGCAATGCCGTGGCCCAGGCTCGCCTGAGCCTGACCGAAGCGGACGGCGAACTGGCGATGAAGCAGATGCTCTTCGATGCCAAGGCGGAAAGCCGGATCAACCTCGATTCCGCCAAAGCCAAACGGGACAAAAGCCGCCTCGAGGTCGCCAAAGCGGAAGGGGACGTCCGGGCGGCCCAGCTGAAAATCGTCCAGGCGGAAAACGCCCTGAAACTGGCGGAAGCCAAGGTCGCCGCCGCCGGGGAAAAGGTGCGCAACCTGGAAGCCAAAGTGGCCCGGCTGACCGTCCGTGCCCCGCAGGACGGTCTCGTCAGCCGCCTGAAAGTATTGACCGGGCAGTCGCTGACCCTGGGGACAGTCCTCTATGACCTGGCCGACGACGCCCGGCAGATCGTCAGCGTGGAAGTGAACGAACTGGACGCCGTCAAAGTCCGCACGGGGATGCCGGTCCTGGTGACGACGACGGCCCTGCCGGACGTAAAACTGACAGGCATCATCTCGCTGATCACGCCGATCGCCGAAAAAACGAACCGCCGCAACGAATATAACTCCGTCGTCGTCAAAGCGGTCCTCACCCGCCCGGAAAGGCGGATCAAGGCCGGCAGCACCGTGCGGGCCGAGATCATTCTGCAGGAGAAAAAACAGGTTCCCGCCCTGGCGCTCGAAGCCGTCATCGCCGGGGAAGCGGGCAAGAAATACACCTGGCGGCTGGATGCCGGGTCCCACGCCAAAAAGGTGACCATCAAGACAGGGATTGCCGATCCGCAGTTCATCGAGATCACCGCAGGTTTGCGAGTGGGCGATCAGGTGGTCGCCAGTCAGGGCAAGCCGATCGAGGCGGACAAGCTATTGAAGATCGCCGATCCCAACGAGTCGGACACCAGCAGCCATGCTTCGGCAAACCCAAAGCGACCGAAGGTTCGCATGTAGGATCCCGGCGATGCGACAGTTGGCTAAAAATGGCCTCCACGGGCGGGTTTCAGAGAATCTCCCGGACCCGCATGGCCTCGGGCAACAACATCGGCTATTACGGCCCCTACGATCAGCTGCTGCTCAGTCGCGGCGGCGAAGGCAGCGTCTACTACAGCGGCTGTGAGGCGGGTACCCAGGCCCTGGGCATCGAGGCCGACGGCAAGATCAAGGGCTGCCCCTCGCTGCCCTCCGGCCCGTACACGGGCGCCAACATCCGTGACATGAGCCTGGCCGACATCATGGCCCATACTGAACCGCTGCCGATGAACAAGGTTCTCCGCTATTCCGAGGAGAGCATTGCCCACCTGTGGGGCTTCTGCGGCACCTGCGAGTTCAAGAAAATGTGCCGGGGCGGCTGCACGTGGACGGCCCACGTGTTTTACGGCAAACGGGGCAACAACCCATACTGCCATCACCGGGCCCTGGAGCATGACCGGCAAGGCTTGCGCGAGCGGATGATCCGCACGGACGCCGCACCCGGCGCTCCCTTTGACCATGGCATTTTTGAGAGCGTCATCGAAGCCAAGGATGCCCCGTCGCCGGCCGTTTCGTGGCTGGATCGGGGCGACCACGCCCTGGCCATAGCAGTTCGGGACGGGGGTGCGCCTTATGCACCGCCGGCCAGCACCACACCCTGACAGTGAGGAGACCACCATGACCACGACGGCCACCAAAACCTTTTTCTCCCGGATCACCTGGGGCCACACCCAGCAGGAATGGGTGTTCACCTGCGATGAGGCGATGATGAACCAGATCCGCACCGGCATGCTGGAAGGCCACGCTGTCAGCATCGTCACCGGCGAGATGGAGACGATCATCAATCCCAGTCACATCGCCAAGTTGGAGTTCCAACCCGCCGCCACGTGATCGATGGCCAGACGGCCGCCCGGGCGATCTGCCCTCCCCTCAGTGCACCGCCAACCTGTCGGCTTGGCTCACCGTCCGAAAGTATGCGAGCCTCTAACCCATGGATGTCTGGCAACTATTACGTCTGGCGGTCCGGGCCCTGCTCGCCAACACGTTTCGGGCGGCCCTGACCATGCTTGGCCTGGTCATCGGCGTCTCTGCCGTGATCACCGTTATGGCGGTCGGCGGCGGCGGTCGGGCGATGATTTCGCAGGAAATCCTCAAATACGGCGCCCTCGACGGGATCAGCATCCAGCGCAACTGGCGGGACGATCACACCCAGGGGATCACCACGCGCATCTCCCTCGAGGATATCGTCGCCGTGCGGGAGCACTTCCCCCAGTTGCGGAACGTTACCCCATTCACCTACTTCAGCCGTGACGAGCACAAGGTCCGCTTCCAAGACAAGGAAGGCAGCAACGTCGAGGCCCAGGGCAACGAGGGCGAGGCCGCCCGGATCCTGAACAACACCCAGGTGTTGGTAGGCCGGTATCTGAGTGAGGACGACGCCCTGGCCCGCAGCATGGTCTGTGTCATCGACGAGACTCTCCGCGACCAGCTGTTCGACACCGGTGAGTCTGTCCTCGGCAAGGAACTCACCTTCGGGGCGAACTACCTGACGATCGTCGGTCTCGTCAAAACGCCCAAGGGGCTCGTCGCCATGATGGGCGAGGACGGCGGCAGGCTGATCATGCCCTACACCGTGGCGATGATGATCGACGGCGAAACCCAATTCATC
Organism: Candidatus Sericytochromatia bacterium; assembly: GCA_014377495.1. Taxonomy (GTDB): domain Bacteria; phylum Cyanobacteriota; class Sericytochromatia; order JACMPN01; family JACMPN01; genus JACMPN01. The sequence continues at coordinate 21,983 of JACMPN010000146.1, read as the reverse complement.
GATTCCCTCGGCGCCCAGGTGAACGACCTTTCGGTCAAGAACGACGTCTCCGACAAGCTGATCAGCTTCCTCAAGCTCCGGCACGCCGGCCGGGGCAACTACCGCATGCAGGCGCTGGAGTCCCTGGTCAGCATGTTCAACTCGATCACTGGCGTCATGGCGGCGGTGATCAGTTCGGTGGCTGCCATCAGCCTGTTGGTCGGCGGCATCGGGATCATGAACATCATGCTCGTCAGTGTCACCGAACGCACGAAGGAGATTGGGCTGCGCAAGGCCATCGGGGCCCGTCGACGGGATATCCTCGGCCAGTTCCTCTGCGAGGCCGTCGTCCTCAGTGTCTGCGGCGGGGTCATCGGCATTGCCGTCGGTCTGGGGATCAGTTCCCTGGGCACCCTGATCATCCATGCGGTCATGCCGGATCTGGCCTTTTCGCTGCCGATCGACTGGACGGGCATCCTCATGGCCTCGGGCATCTCCGTCGCCATCGGCATCTTCTTTGGCTATTACCCGGCCTATCGGGCCAGCAAGCTGAGCCCCATCGAAGCCCTGCGCACGGAGTGAGGCGCCCGCCGGCCTGTGGGAAGGGCTTGGCCAACGTGGTATCCTGCTGGCGGCAACACCTGCAGATGAGGAAACCCGTGCGCGTCTACAACACATTGAACCGACAGGTCGAGGACTTTACCCCCCTGGAGCCGAACAAGGTGTCGATGTACGTCTGTGGCGTCACGGTGTATGGCGACGTCCACCTGGGCCATGCCCGCTGCTATATCACCTGGGACATGGTCCGGCGTTACCTGGGCTATCGGGGCTACGACGTCCACTACGTGCAGAATTTCACGGACGTCGACGACAAGATCATCAACAAGGCCCGGGACGAGGGCATCAGCCCCCGCGAGCTCGCCAACCGCTACGTCGACCGCTACATGGCGGACATGATCGCCCTGCGCGTCCAGCCGGCCACGGAGTACCCCCGGGCGACCGAGCACATGGCCGAGATGATCGCCTTTATTGAGGTCCTGATCGGCAAGGATCTGGCGTACCCGTCCCCTGACGGGGACGTCTTCTACGCCGTCCGCAAGTTCCCCGGCTACGGCAAGCTCTCGGGCCGGAACATCGACGATCTGCAGTCCGGCGCCCGGGTCGAGGTCGGCGAGATCAAGCGGGACCCGCTGGACTTCGCCCTCTGGAAACACGCCAAGCCCGGTGAAGAGAGCTGGGAGTCGCCCTGGGGCCCCGGTCGGCCCGGCTGGCACATCGAATGCTCGGCAATGGTCACCTCGGCCCTCGGTCCGACGATCGACATCCATGCCGGCGGTATGGACCTGATCTTCCCCCACCACGAAAACGAGATCGCCCAATCCGAAGGGGCCCAGCATGCGCCCCTGGCCCATTACTGGATGCACAACGGCATGGTCACGGCGGATGGCCAGAAAATGTCCAAAAGTCTCGGCAACATCAAGAACCTCGGCGACCTGCTGAAAATGATCGACGTCGATACCCTACGCGTTTTCCTGCTGCAGAAGCACTACCGCCGGCCGGTGGATTTTTCTGACGACGCCCTGATGGCGGCCAAATCCGGCTGGAACCGGCTGCGGCGCTCGATGGCCGAGATCGCCCAGGCTCCCGGCGGGACGGATGCCGAGCAGGGCGCCAAGATCGAGCAGGTATTAGCCGAAAGCCGGCACCGGTTCGAAACCCACATGGACGATGATTTCGACACACCGGGCGCCGTCGCCGTGCTCTTCGAGCTGGTCCGCCAGTTGCATCCGTTCCGCCTGGCGCCGACCGAGACGCTCCAAAAGGGCGTCGCCCTGACGCAGGAGTTGGCGGGGATCCTCGGACTCTCGCTGGAGCCCGAAGCGGCCACCGGTGGCGATGACGCCCTGAGACCGATCATGGACGTGCTGATCGCCTTGCGCAAAGAGGCCAGGGCGGCCAAGAATTTTGCCCTGTCCGACGTGATCCGGGACAAGCTGGCCGCCGGGCAACTCGTCCTCGAAGACAAGCCGGGCAACGTGACGACTTGGCGGCCCACCGAGGAGTCGACAGCCAGTGATCTGACGGATGCGGCCGTACAGGTCCTGATTGCCCTGCGTCAGGAGGCACGGGCCAACAAGGACTTCGCCATGTCCGACGCCATCCGGGACCGGCTGCAGGCCATCGGTATCGTGTTGGAGGACAAAGCCGGCGGACAGACCGGTTGGCGGATCATTGAAGCGGCAACCGCCCAGCTTTAGCATGGCAACTTCCATCGCTCCGCATATGCTCGCGCCGCAGCTCCTCGCCTACATCGGCGACGGGGTGTTCGAATCGCACGTGCGCATCCTGCTGTTGCCCGTGTGGCCCCGCATCGAGACGTTGCACCGGCAGACGGTGTCCCGGGTCCGGGCGGAGCGCCAGGCAGAGTTGCTGACGATCATCCAGCCGCATCTGACCGACGACGAAGCCGACATCGTCCGGCGTGGCCGCAACGCCAAGACGTCCGCCAAACGCAAAGACCTGTTCGACTACCGCTATGCGACGGCTTTCGAAGCGTTGATCGGCTATCTGCACCTGGATGGGCAGCTGGACCGGCTGGCCGAGCTGTGGGTGATCCTGGATCCTCATTTGCTGGCGATCGAACCGCATATCCGACCCACCGACATGGTAAAAAAGCCCTAGGGATCGATACCGCGTGGCAGCGACTCCTGACGTTGCCCAGATGAGGAGACCACCATGATGACGAAGCGGCATGTGACCCGCCGGTGCGGCGGGCTGATTGTGGCCTCCGGGCTGACGGTGATATTGGGCATGACCGTGCCCGTGCTGGCAGCCACTGCCGCCACACCCGGCTTTGCGCAACCCGACCTCGTCGTGTCCGCTGCCTGGCTCAAGACGCACCTGTCGTCGCCAGACCTGATCGTTGTCGATGCCCGCAGTGCCGAGGCCTATGCCCAGGGGCATATCCCGAGGGCGATCAGCCTGCCCCTGACGCAGTTGTTGACCGATCCCACCGAGACGGCAGCGACCACCGTGGCCCGGCTGACGGCAGTGGTCAGTGCGAGTGGGATCGGCACGCACAAACGGGTCATCCTCTATGACAAAGGTGGCGATACGGCAGCCCCCCGTTTGTTCTGGACGTTGGAGCTGCTCGGACGCAGCCAGGTCGCTGTCCTGGACGGTGGCCTGCAAGGCTGGCAATCCGTGGCGGGTGGGATGACGACCGTCCCGACCAGGATCGGGGCCAGCCCCTTCCAGACGAAGGTGGAACTGGGCCGTTTGCAGACGATGGCCGGCTGCATCGTCGCCCTCGGCGATCCCCACAGCGTGGTGGTCGATACCCGCAGTGCTGCCGAACATGCCGGCTCCGACGTGCGGGCCGCCCGAGGGGGCCACATGCCCGGGGCAGTGAACATCGACTGGCAGACGAACTTTGACGGGCCCCGCCTCGGAGACCCGGAGCGGTTGCGGACTCTGTATTTACGCAAAGGCGTCACGCCGGACCGGACCGTCATCAGCCATTGCCAGAGCGGCTCACGGGCGGCCGTCACCTACTGGGTGTTACGCCTGCTCGGGTATCCCAACGTCAAGAACTACGCCGGCTCCTGGGCGGAGTGGGGCAACGATCCGACGACGCCCGTGGTGACGGGCACTTAAAAAGGGTCAGCCCACGTAGGCAAGGGGTGGTCTGGGAGGCGCTTGGGCGGGCCGGATACTGGGAGACACCCGACAGCAGCTCCGTCTGGAGCTTAGGCGGGTTCGACAACGCGGTCGGTCTGACCAGACGCCCCCCAGACCACCCCTTAGGAGCGGGCGACCAGATAGACACCAAGGCAGATGACCAGCGTGCCGGCCCAGCGCATGGGGCTGATCGCCTCGCCGAGCCACCACCAGCTGGCGAAGACGACGCCGATGTAGCTGATGCCGAGCATCGGATACGCGAGGCTCAGATCGAGCTTGCTGATCACCAGCAGCCAGAAAATCATGCTGAATCCGTAGCAGGCGATCCCGATGATCACGTTGAGATTCAGGGCGGCATGCATCAGCATGGGGACGGCCCCGCCACCGACGGAGGCGACGACCTTCATGCCTGATTTGAGACTGAGTTGGCCGACGATACCCAGCAGGACGCCGATGAGTAGGAGTACGAGCGATTTCAACATCGTGTGGCAAGACCCTATAATGCTGGTGCTGACGGCTTCGTGCGCCCTTACGGCGTCGACGGGGCAAGTCATCGCAGTATAAGAGGCTCGCAGGCCAACGTCAAAAGCCAGTTTCCGCCGTTGGCGGGGCTGCCGGCGTCACCTCCGGCCTGGCAATCAGCCGACGGTTAGACCCCTCACCGGGAAAGGACGCTGTGGACTCCCACCTCTCGCGCCCCGGACCGCCGCTGCGGGCCCTGCTCCCCGTCCGGCTCATCGCTCTGGGGATCGTCTGCGGCCTGGCGATGGCCGGGCTGATCGCCCGACTGGCCTACCTGCAACTGGTGATCCACCCCCAGCTCCTGCAACGTTCCGAGGGCAACCGCCTGCGGATCGTGCCCATCCCCGCCTCCCGGGGCAACGTCTACGACCGCAAAGGCCGCCTTTTGGCGGGCAGCCGCTTTTCCTATTCGGTGACACTGCACCCGACGAAGCTCGACAAAAAATCCGCCGACGAGGTCTACCAGCGCCTGGAAGAGCTGCTGGCCCTCCCCGCCGAAGACATCGCCCGCAAAGTGGCCGCCGCCGGATTCCAGTCGCCGTACCCGATCTACCTGAAACGGGACGTGGACGACCAGACGATCGCCCAATTGCTGGAAAACCAGACCAAGTTCCCCGGCATCGGCATCAGCCAGGAAGCCGTCCGGTTCTATCCCCACGGCCGACTGGCCGCCCACGTCCTCGGCTACACAGGCGAGATCACCCAAAAGGAACTGGAGACCCGGGCCCCGAAAGGCTACAAGTCCGGCGACATCATGGGCAAGGCGGGCCTGGAGAGGATCTACGACGAGACACTGCGCGGCCAGGACGGCGGCACCTATATGGAGGTCGACGCCCGGGGCCGGACGATCCGGCAGTTCAAGGTCGAGGAACCCGTCCAGGGCACCCACCTCGTCCTGTCCGTGGATTTCGATTTGCAGAAGGCGGCCGAAAAGCACCTCGAAGGTCAAAAAGGCGCCGTCATCGTCATGGACGTGAACACCGGCGAAGTGCTGGCAATGGCCTCCAAACCCGATTACGACCCCAACCTGTTCACCGGCACGATCAGTCCCAAGGACTGGAAAGAAGTCCAGGCGCAGGACCATCCCTTCCACAACCGGGCCCTGAACGCCTACCCGCCGGGCTCCACCTTCAAGATCGTCACCACGATCGCCGGTGCCGAAACGGGCGTCGTCACGCCGAGCAGCCTGTGGATGTCGACGGGTTACCTGCGCATCGGCGGCATGGTCATGCATGATCATGAGGCCCACGGCGCTGTGAACATCGAGCAGGCCTTCGCCTATTCCGTGAACACGGCCTACAGTGAAATCGGCCTGCGCACGGGCATCGGCCCGATCAAGCTCTGGGCGGATGCCTTCCGGCTGGGTACGGCGACGGGGATCAGCCTGCCGGGCGAGGCGGACGGCCACATCCCCGACCGGGCCTGGAAAAAGAAGTACATCAAGGAAGACTGGTACGCCGGTGACAGTGCCAATTCGGCCATCGGTCAGGGCTTCAACCAGGTGACACCATTGCAGGCGGCCCGGATGATGGTGGCCCTGGGCAATGGCGGCGACGTGCTGAAACCGGAACTGGTCAAGTCGATCCGCCAGCCGAACGGCGCCACCAAGCAGATGCTCAAGCACGAGGTCCAGAACCACGTCACCATCAAACCGTTGACGATGGACATGCTGAACAGGGGAATGATCGGCTCCGTCAAGTACGGCACCTCGGGCATCCTGGCCCGGCCCGACATCGTCGTCGGCGCCAAGACGGGCACGGCGCAGGATCCGCCCCGCAAGGACCACGCCTGGATGGTGGCCTTGGCCCCGATGCACAAGCCGAGGATCGCCATCGCCGTTTTTGTCGAAAACGGTGGCTGGGGTGCGTCGACAGCCGGCCCGATCGCCAAGACGATGATCGAGGTGCTGATCCCACCGCCCAAGCCCCCGGAGGCGAAAAAGCCGGTCACGCCCTGACGGCCCCATGGGAGGCAACCTCCCATATTCACCTTGATGCGCTCAGCCGATCCCCAAGGGTGGTACAATGACCCGGCGTGTGAATTGGGTCCGAGCCGCCAGGCTGGCGGTTGTGCCCCCCGTTCAGGGGGGACGATCTGCCGACAGGCTTTACCTGCTCCTGGGGATCCGGCGCACGCAGACCGCAGCAAACTAGTCGCACGACAACGCAGTTAGGGAGTGGCATGCCGGTGGCCCACAAAGTGGTCGTCAAAGGGACGAAGGACGGGCTGCTGATCATGCTGCCCTCGGAAGCGCCATGGAATGAGTTGGTGCGTGTGCTGGGCGACCAGCTGGACGCCGCCCGGGAGTTTTGGCAGGGTGCCGTGACCCAGGTCGACGTCGGGGCGCATGTCCTCGACGAGCCCCAGATCAAACGCCTTCAGGAAATGCTCAACAAGCGCTACCAACTGCAGCTGACGGCGCTGTTCGCCCAGGATGCCAAGACCCGGACGATCGCCACCCAGATGGGCCTGATTTCCGAGCCGGAAGCGAAGCCAGAGCCCGAAGCCCCGGCCAGCCGCAACTACCAGAACAACGCCCTGTATCTGCGCCAGACCCTGCGCAGCGGCCAGATCATGCGCCACGACGGGACGGTCGTCATCAGCGGCGACGTCAATCCCGGCGGCGAGGTGGTCGCCACAGGTGACATCGTCGTCCTCGGCACCCTGCGGGGCGTGGCTCACGCCGGCGCCAAGGGGGACGAGAGCGCTCAGATCACCGCCATCAACCTGCGCCCCACGCAGCTGCGGATCGCCGGCTACATTGCCCGCAGTCCCGACCACGGAGACCCGCCGCTGACGTATCATCCGGAGTATGCCTGGGTTTCGGGTGGCGAGATCCACATTGCGCCGCTGCGCAACCGCAACCTCATCGGCTAAATCGACACTAAGCAGACCTAAGGAGACACAGGACACATGGCAGGACGAGTCATCGTCGTTACCTCCGGCAAGGGAGGGGTGGGCAAGACGACCACCAGCGCCAACCTGGGGATGGCCCTCGCCAAAAACGGCGAGAAGGTCTGCCTGGTGGATGCCGATATCGGCTTGCGCAACCTGGACCTGTTGCTGGGCCTCGAAAACCGGATCGTCTACGATCTGGTCAGCGTGGTCGAAGGCCGCTGCAAGCTGCGGCAGGCCCTGATCCGCGACAAGCGCGAGCCCAACCTGGCGTTGCTGCCCGCCGCCCAGACCCGGGACAAATCGGCCGTCAGCCCCGAACAGATGAAGGTCCTCATCGCCCAATTGCTCGAAGAGTTCACGATCGTGCTGATCGACTGCCCGGCCGGCATCGAGCAGGGCTTCCAGAACGCCATCGCCGGCGCCCACGAGGCCATCGTCGTCACCAACCCCGAGGTCAGCTCGGTGCGTGACGCCGACCGGATCATCGGCCTGCTCGAAGCGGCCGAGATCACCGACAAGTACCTGATCGTCAACCGGATCCGGCCCAACCTGATCCAGAAAGACGACATGATGAGCGTCGAGGACGTCCAGGACATCCTGGCGATCAAGCTGATCGGCGTCATCCCCGACGACGAGTCGATCATCGTCAGCACGAACAAGGGCGAGCCTGCCGTCTTGATGGCGCACTCCATCGCCGGCCAGGCTTACCGGAACATCGCCCGTCGCCTCCAAGGCGAGGACGTGCCGTTCATGACCTTCCAAACCAAGAGCACTGGCGTCCTGGGGATGTTCAAAAAGCTCTTCGCGGTTGGGAAATAGGGAGGATCGATGCCTGTGTTAGCCAGTTTCATTGATCGCATTTTCAATCGCCAGAGCCCGTCCCGCTCGACCGCCAAGGACCGGCTGCGGCTGGTCCTGCTCCATGACCGCACCGACATCCCCAGCCTGATGCTGGAACAGATGCGGCAGGACATGATCGCCGTGCTCTCCAAGTACGTGGAGATCGACCAGGACGCCCTGGAAGTCAACCTCGAAAAGGAAGACGGCTCGGTGGCCCTGATCGCCAACATCCCGATCCGCAAGGTCCGCGAGAAACGGGTGGACGACGCCGTCGTCCAGGCCGAGGCACCCGCCGCCGCCGACCTCAGCACCTGAGTCACGGTCGACTGAGAGCCACATGAACTGGTCTCACCTGCTGCGGCTCGGCCGCAACTTCGATTGGCTGCTGATGGCTGCCGTGCTGGCCCTGTATGGGGCCGGTGTGGCGGCCATCTATTCGGTCACCCACCACCGCAGCGGCATCACCTTCTGGCACCAGCAACTGATCTGGTCCGGTCCCATGGCGGTGGGTTTCCTCGTCATGCTGTTCATGGACTACACCTGGCTGAAAAACCTGATCAAGCCGTTGTACGCCCTGAATCTCGGCCTGCTCATCGCCGTCATGGTCGGTGGCCATTCGGCGCTGGGCGCCCAGCGCTGGATCCGCATCGGCAGCTTTTCGCTGCAACCTTCCGAGTTCGCCAAGGTCCTCCTGATCATCACGCTGGCCTACGCCCTCACCGCCAAACCACCCCAAAAGCTCCTGGATCTCATCCCCGTCGCCATCCACGTCGGCATCCCCTGGCTGCTGATCTTCAAGCAACCCGATCTGGGCACCAGCCTGGTCCTGCTCGCCATCCTGCTGGCCATGCTCTGGGGCGCCGGTCTCGACGGCTGGATCCTGGCGATGCTCATCAGCCCGCTCGTCAGCGCCATCCTGCATGCACTGAACTTCCCGCTCTGGATCCTTTACCTGCTGGGCCTGGGCGGCCTGCTCGCCTGGCGGCTGCGTCATCGCGGCCAGGCCATCGGCGTCTGGATCGTCAACCTCCTCGGGGGCCTGTCCATCCCCCTGGCATGGAGCCTGCTCAAGGAATACCAGCGCAACCGGCTGACGATCTTCCTGGACCCCGAACGGGACCCTTTGGGGGCCGGCTACCATCTGACGCAGTCGAAGATCGCCATCGGCTCCGGCGGCCTCTGGGGCAAGGGCTGGCTGCACGGCACCCAGACCCAGTTGCATTTCATCCCCGAGCAGCAGACCGACTTTATCTTCTCCGCCATCGGCGAGGAATGGGGCTTCGTCGGCGGGTGCGTCCTCGTCGTGCTTTTTGCGATCATCTTCTGGCGCTGCCTGGTCATCTCCTCCCAGGCCAAAGACGACTTCGGCTCACTGCTGGCCATTGGCGTCACCGCCATGTTCGCCTTCCATGTCTTCGTCAACATCGGGATGACGACAGGGATCATGCCAGTCACCGGGATCCCCCTGCCGCTCATCTCCTACGGCGGTTCCACGCTGCTCGCCAATGCCCTGGCATTGGGCCTGATCCAGGGCATCGCCATGCGCCGACAGCGCCTGCTGTTTTAACCCGGTAGCGCCATCAGTGCGCTCCTCCAGCAGGTTCTGCACCAAGGGGAAGGGCGTTATTCGAACAGCTGCGCTCTGGTGTCCCCCGAACGCAGCGCCCGGCCCCATCCTTGGCAACGATCCAAGCCAGGCCCCCGGGAGAGAGCCGGATTGCCCCTGGCAAAACGTCGCGAACCAGCTCTTGGCAAGGGCGAGACCCGTGCCTCAGCAACACATCTTTACGAAACCGGGGCCAAACTTGGGTTATAACGTCACTGTCCGTGACTGCGCTTGCGCGGTTGATCCACGATTGGCGTGGCGAAGCCGTTAGCGCGGATAAACGAATCATTAAATTGCCGAGGCAAGCAAGGAGAATGCGGGTTTCATGAAGAGTGGAACCGTTTCTCTGCGCTTGGTCCTGTACTTCGGCAGTCCGGCCTTTGCCGCACCTGTAGCTACAACCGATCCAGCGCCATGGAGGTCGTAATGGAGAACTTACGCCAGACCCGATCACGTATTGGGCTTTGGGCGACCGCCAGTCTCATCTCCGTGCTCAGCGCCTTACCGGCGCTGGCCGAGGGGAAAGACTGGCAAACCCTAGATGCGGACCTGATGCCCCAGATGGTGACCCCGGTCGGTCACATGATCAAGGACCTCTACCATCTGATCACCTACATCACGATCGGGATTTTCATCCTGGTCATGTGCCTGATGGGCTACGTGATGGTCCGCTTCCGCAAGCGGCCCGGCGAAAACCGCCAGCCGATGAACTTTAACCACCACACCGGTCTGGAGATCCTCTGGACGGCGCTGCCGGCGGCCATCCTCATCGGTATCGCCATCCCGACCTACCATGTCATCGCCTACCAAGAGTCGATCCCGCAGGATCCCGACGGGCTGAACGTCGAGGTCATCGGTCACCAGTGGTACTGGGAGTACCGGCTGCCGGATCACAAAGTCCAGATCATGGCCAACGACGGCAACAAGACCCCGCTCGTCGTCCCGGTCGGCAAAGTGATCCGGTTGAACCTGACAGCTGAGGACGTCATCCATTCCTGGTTCGTCCCCCAGTTCGGCTTCAAGATCGACTCCGTCCCCGGCCGGATCAACCAGGCCTGGTTCAAGGTCGAGAAGCCCGGCCTCTATCACGGCCAGTGCGCCGAACTGTGCGGCACCATGCACGCCAAGATGTACATCTCCGTCAAGGCTGTCTCCGACGCCGACTGGGAAATCTGGCGCAAGGGCCAACCGATCGCCTCTCTGACCCAGGGCGATAAGGACACGAAGAATCTCCCGGTCGATCTCGCCACCCTCCAGAAGGAAGGCGAAAAAGTCTACGGCGCCCGCTGCGCCAGCTGCCACCAGCCCACAGGCGAGGGCATAGCAGGGGCGTTCCCGCCGCTGGTTGGGGCCGAACAGGTCACCGGCAAGCCGGAAGAACACATCAAGATCGTGCTGAACGGTCTGAACGGCGCCATCAAGGTCAAGGGCCAATCCTACAACGGCGTGATGCCGGCCTGGAAAGACGTGCTCAGCGATCGTGAGATCGCCGCAGTCTTGACCTACGAGCGCAACGCTTGGGGTAACAAGGCCGGCGTGGTCACCCCTGACCAAGTCGCCAAAGAAAGGTAACGAAGCATGTCTACCGCAGCAGTCCACCCGGCGGCCCATGCGCCGAACAAGCCAAAGGGGATCTCCCACTGGCTCCGCACCACCGATCATAAAGAGATCGGGATCATGTACCTGGTCACCAGCTTCCTCTTCTTCCTCGTTGGCGGCCTGTTCGCCCTCGGGGTGCGGGGCCAGCTGCTGACCCCCGAGATGAAGCTCCTGTCGCCGGATCTGTACAACCAGTTCCTGACGATGCACGCCTCGGCGATGATCTTCCTGTTCATCATGCCGTCGCTCGGTGGCTTCGGTAATTACGCCGTTCCCCTGATGATCGGGGCCAAGGACATGGCCTTTCCCCGGATCAACAATCTGGCCTTCTGGCTCGTGCCGTTCGGGGCGCTGATCATGATGTCGAGTTTCCTGTTCGGCACCTCGGCAGCATCCGGCTGGACGAGCTACCCGCCACTGGCGAACGCGTCCTATTCACCAGGTCGGGGAGTCGACCTCTGGATCCTGACGGTGCACGTTCTGGGCGCCAGTTCGATCATGGGGGCGCTGAACTTCGTCGTCACCATCCTGAACATGCGGGCGCCGGGGATGAGCCTCTTCAAGATGCCTCTCTTCGTCTGGACCTGGCTGGTGACGGCGATGATGCAGATCACCGCCACACCCGTGCTGGCCGGCGTCATCACGATGCTGCTCACCGACCGCAACTTCGGCACCAACTTCTTTGCCGCCGCCAAGGGTGGTGACAACGTCCTGTTCCAGCATCTCTTCTGGTTCTACTCGCACCCCGCCGTGTACATCATGATTTTGCCGGCCTTCGGCATCATCTCGGAGATCATCCCGACGTTCTCGAAGAAACCGTTGTTCGGCTACCACGCCATGGCGTGGTCGACGATCGCCATCGGCTTTCTCGGCTACATCGTCTGGGGTCATCACATGTTCTCCACGGGCATCAGCGCGACGCTGCGGACCTACTTCATGATCGCCACGATGTTCATTGCCGTCCCCACGGGCGTCAAAATCTTCTCGTGGGTGATGACGATGTGGGGCGGTGTCCTCGAGTTCAAAGTACCGATGCTCTTCGCGGTGGCCTTCGTCGGGTTCTTCCTGATCGGTGGCCTGTCGGGCATCTACTGCGCCTCGTTGCCCTTCGACCTGTTCATCCACGACACCTACTTCGTTGTGGCCCACATCCATTACGTGCTCTTTGCCGGTTCGGTGATGGGCATCCTCGGCGGCATCTACTACTGGTACCCCAAGATGACCGGCCGGATGATGGATGAAGGCCTGGGCCAGATCCACTTCTGGCTCACCCTGATCGCCATGAACGTGACTTTCTTCCCGATGCACTTCCTTGGTCTGATGGGCATGCCCCGCCGGATCTTCACTTACAACGTCATGTACTCGCAATGGAACATGGTCTGCACGATCGGGGCGTTCGTCCTCGGTTTGTCGCAGCTGATCTTCGTCTACAACGTCATCCAGTCCCGCAAGCACGGCGCCGTTGCCGGCAACAACCCGTGGGGCGGCAAAACGCTGGAGTGGACGACGACCTCACCACCCCCGGGCCACAACTTCGACACCATCCCGGTGATTGATTAGTAGAGGCGGCAAATCATGATGAGCAGGATCGTGCGGGCGTTGGAACAACCAAAGTGGTTGACCCAGCTGAGCCTTGGGCTCACCGTCCTCACGTTCCTGCTTATTTTTCTGGGCGGGCTGACCCGGGCCTACGGGGCCGGGTTGGCGTGTCCGGACTGGCCCAAGTGTTTCGGCCAGTGGATCCCACCCATGAATAGCCTGGTCTTTCTTGAATGGTTCCACCGCCTGGCGGCCGCAACAGTGAGCACGATTTTTCTGGTCCTCACGGGCTGGGTGCTCCTTGTCCCGGCATTCAGGGCCCGCTACGGGGCGATCCTCGGCACGTCGGTCCTGCTCATCTTCGTCCAGATCATCCTGGGCAAGCTGACCGTCGAAAAACTCCTCAAGCCCGAGTGGGTGTTTCTCCACCTCGGCACCGCCCTCGCTTTCTATGGCTGCCTGCTCGTCACCACCTTGCAGATGCAGCGCCACCAGCAACCCACGCCGGACGGCCCGATGGGTGGGCGACCCGCCATCCCGGCCGGCGTCTGGACGCTCTCCCTGCTCAGTGTGATCGCCGTCTACGGTCAGGCCCTCCTGGGTGTGGCCGTCTCCAGCCACTACGCCGCCCTCGCCTGTCCCGACTGGCCGCTCTGCAACGGGATGCTCTTCCCGCCGATGGGTGGGGCGGTCGGCCTGCAGGTGATCCATCGCTTCGGCGCCTACACGGTCGCCGGGCTGGTCCTGGCGCTGATGCTGATCGCCCGCCAGAGCGCCGATCCCCGTATCCGTCGGGGCACGGCCCTGGCTTTCGGCCTGGTCCTCGCCCAGATCACACTGGGCGTAGTCAACGTCTTCCTGCTTATTCCCCCGTTCCTTTCGGGGTTACACCTGGCCACGGCCGTCGCCCTCTGGACGACCCTGATCACGGTCACCCTGACGGCGCAAGGCCAGCGCCGGACCCAGCCCACTCTCACCGGAATCCCGATGGTACCTGCCCAATGATCGAAACTCCCGCCATTTCCCCCCTGCTGAAGCCCAGCGCCACCTGGCGTGACTACTGGTCGCTGACCAAACCGAGCATCGTGTTGCTCGTGCTGGTCACCGGCCTGCCGGCGATGATGATGGCCCAGCAAGGCATGCCGCCCCTCTCACTGGTCCTGCTCACCCTGGGCGGGACGGCGCTCGCCGCCGGCGGGGCCGCCACGATCAACATGTACGTCGACCGGGACATCGACGGGATCATGGAGCGGACGGCCAAGCGGCCGAGTGTCACCGACACGATTTCGCCCGGGCAGATCCTCGCCTTTGGCCTGATCCTCTCCGTCGCCTCCACGCTGATGCTGGCGTTGGGGGTGAACCTGCTTGCCGCTGCCGTCTCCGTCGGCAGCATCCTCTTTTACGCCGGGTTCTACACGATGTACCTGAAGCGGACGACGCCACACAACACGGTCATCGGCGGTGTGGCAGGTGCGGTCGCCCCACTCATCGGCTGGGCGGCCGTGCGGGGCGAGATCGGCCTACCGGCCTGGATCCTCTTCATGGTCATCTTCCTCTGGCAGCCGCCGCATTTCTGGGCGCTGGCGATCTACCGGGTCGACGACTACGCCAAGGCGTCCATCCCGATGCTGCCGAACACCCACGGCATCGAGTACACCCGCTGGCAGATGCTCATCTACACGGCCCTGCTGATCCCCTTCACCCTCGTGCTCTATCCGATGCAACAGGCCGGCGGTATCTACCTGGCCACGGCGGTCGTCCTGGACACCATCTACCTGGTCAAGACGGTACAGCTGTTGCGCAATCCCAGTCGTCCCGCCTCGATGAAGCTGTTCTTCTTTTCGATTTTGTACCTGATGGTATTGTTCATTGCCCTCGTCATCGACTTGGGTGTTCGCTACGGCATCGCGTGAAAGGACCGACGGATCATGTGGAACGATAAACCCCTGGCGGAAAAAAACCGCCTGGTCGCCAAGTACGTCTTGCTGTTCGTGACGGGCATGTTCGGATTTGCCTTTGCCGTCGTACCGCTCTATGGACTGCTGTGCAGCACGCTGGGCATTGGCCCGGCCTTTGCGTCGCCCGCCAAACGGGGCAACACACCGACGACCGAGAGCCGCTACGTCACCATGCACTTTGTCAGTCAGGTGAATGCCGGACTGGCCGCCGATTTTGGTCCCGTCAGCGAGCTGACGAAACGGGTCAAGGTCGGTGAAATGAACACTGTCAGCTACCGTTTCCGCAACCTCAGCAACAAGCCGATCGAGTTTCAGGCCGTCCATAGCGTGGCCCCGGAACAAGCCGGTCCCTCGTTGCAGAAGATCGAGTGCTTCTGCTTCACCCGGCAGTCGATGAAACCGCACGAGGTGCGGACGATGCCGGTGACTTTCCGGCTGGAACCGACGGTGGGCAAGGAAATCCCCGAGGTGACCCTCGCCTACACCCTGTATGCGCTGGAACCGGACCAGAAGCAGATCGAACACGGTCAAACGAAATCCCTCTCGACCATCAAGTGACCGGTGCCCGGAGACGGGTGGACCGGCAAAAAGGGAGCTAAGACATGTCTGCAGACAATAACCCGGGGCTGACGCCCGGCCAGATCCGGGGCAAGTGGATCACCACAGCCATCCTCGGAACAGTCGTCATCGGCATGATGCTGGTGTCGTACTTCACGCGGGGCGTCATCCAGGATGCCCTCTACAAAGACCAGGACGGTCATAACAAGAACAAGCCGGGGATGGGCGCGTACCACTAGCCCTGATGTGTGGCGCCGTCGAGAGGTTCTTGGTCCCCCCAAGGGGAGGTTGCCTGATGGGCGGACCGACGTCCAATCGGGTCAACGGCACACACTCATGACTGCTTTGCAGCGCCATCGGCCGGTTCTGACGGATCCCTCTCTCCTTGAGGTTCCCCGCAAGGGGGCACCCATTTCTGACGCCATACTCCTTTGCGGGGCCGGCACGACACGGTGGAAAACGGCTGAACTTGCCGTTTTTCCACCAGCAACATAGGATGACTCCATGGATAAACGCACCCTCGGCATTCTGTTCTTTGGCCTGTTCCTGGTCATGCTCGGCTTCGGGATCATCATCCCGGCCCTCCCGTACTACACGCTGGAGATGCACGGCGACGCCCGCACGGTCGGGTTCCTCATGGCCTCTTACTCGATCATGAACGTGATCTTCGCCCCCCTCTGGGGACGGCTCTCCGACCGCATCGGCCGCAAACCGATCTTCATGACGGGCATCGCCGGACTGGGCCTCAGTTTCGTCCTGTTCGGCCTGGCCACGAACATGCCGCAGCTCTTCGGGGCCCGCATCCTGGGCGGCATCCTCGGGGCGGCGGCACTGCCCACGGCCTTCGCCATCGTCGGCGACCGGTCCCCCCCGGAGGCCCGGGCCAAGTCGGTCGGTCTGCTGGGTGCCGCGGTGGGTCTCGGCATGGTCGTCGGTCCCGCCATCGGCGGATTGGCCGGCCAATACAGCCACAAGCTGCCTTTCTTCATCGCCGGCGTGACGAGCCTGCTGACGGTCTTCTTCATTGCCGCCATGCTGCCGGGCGGCCTCCCCCCGGCCATCAAGCACAAGCCGACGTGGCGTCAGGCCCTGCAGGAAACAGGCTCGGCCCTCTGGCCGCTGTATCTGCTTACCTTCGTGTCGACCTTTGCGTTCACGAACATGGAAGCCACCTTCGTCCTGTTCGCCAAGGACCGTTTTGCCTTGACCATTGGCCAGGTCGGTGGACTCTTCGCCACGATGGCCCTCGTCTCTGCCGGTGTGCAGGGCGGTATGGTCGGCAAGCTGGTCCAAAAACACGGCGAAGGGACGATCATCAAAACCGGCACTGCCATCCTGGCGTCCGGCCTGTTTTTCGTCATCCTGGCCGGCAATTACTGGGCTCTGACACTCGCCATGTGCTGGACCGGCGTCGGCTCCGCCCTGATGCGCAGCGCCCTCGCCACGGGCGTCTCCAAGGGTGCCCAGTCCGGACAGGGCACGGCGATGGGTATGCTGCAGAGCTTTGAATCGATGGCCCGGGTCGTCGGTCCGGCCGTCGGCGGCATGTTGTATTACAGCCATCCTGACTGGCCCTACCTGGCCGGCTCACTCGTCATGGCTGGGGCCTTCTTCTTTGCCCTGGCTGTCCTGCGGCCGAAAGCGCCTCAGCCCGGTATCGTCAAAGCCGCCAGCTAGGCACTCGGATTCACCTGACAAGACAAAGACCCCGAGCGACGCAGCTCGGGGTCTTTGTCTTGTCAGGCCGGCCCTAGAACCGGATGACGACACCGGGGCGGACACTTCGGGTCAACGCCGCGGCGGCCGTCCCATGTGGCTGAGGTCGGCCACCCCGATGGCATACAACCAGACGGGCATGCCGTTGACGTGGGGACGGACGGGACGGAATGACGCTACAGCGAGGCCCGAGACCGTTTTGCCGCCCTTGCCGGGATGGCTGGTCGCATTTGACGCAGGGCGTCAGGGATTCGCCGAACGGGGCGTCATGGTCGGCTCGGGTCCGACGAGATAGGCGACGATCATGACAATCAGTTCCTCGGCGAAGGTTTCGGCCTTGAGCCCGGCGGGCGTGTGCAACACGAAGTGCCGTACGCTGGCGGTCGCCACTTCGACGAGCAGATGGGCACTGACCAGTGGATCCCGCAATTGGGCCGTGATTAGCCGGCCCATCTGGGGGACGAGGGCGTTGGCCACAGCTTCATGGATTTTCGCCCGGGTATTGTGGATGCCCAGCGGTCGGGGCGCCTCCTCGAAGAGGACCCGGAACAGGGCGGGATCCTGCTGATAGGTGTTCAGCAGGGCCATCACGAAATGGCGGACGACGTCCTCGACCGTCATCACCACCCGATCGGAAAGGTCCTTCAGGGCTTCGAAAGTGGCCGTCGTCTCGGCCATGTGGCGCTCCATCAGGGCGACGACGATGGCATCCTTGTTGGGAAAATACTGATAAAACGAGCCGATCGAGACACCGGCCCGCGCCGCGATGCGGTTCGAGGTGCCGGCCGCAAAGCCATGGCTGGCAAACACCCGGCCGGCAGCCTCGAGGATGGCCTCGACGGTCTCTTTGGAACGTTGTTGCACGGGCCGTTTGCGTGGGACCAGCTCGGTCGGTCGCTTCATGCGGACTCCCACTGCCGGATCGGTCCGGCGCTCAGACGGTGAATCCCACGCCCTGGCGAACGGGTTGGATGACGCTGGCCGCCAGGTCGAACTCGTCGGGGTAATGGATGAGCCGCATCCGGGCCCTCAGCTCGGCCGGTAGCTCGGCCAGCCGCTCATAGGGGGTATGGATGCCGATGTTCGTCTCGTGCAGGATCAGATCCGCCGACGACAGCCACTCGATCAGGGCCGGGTCATACGCCGTATCGGCGCTGTAGCCGAGAGTCCGCCCAGCAGCCGTGATCCGCATCGCCGTCGTCGGCACCGGGTGGATCGTCCGGCGGCATTCGAAGGTAAAGGGACCGACGCTGACGGGTTTCGTCTTGTCGAGGGCGGTCAATGCGAAGTAATCGTCGAAGCCCATATGGTGCGGCGGATGTCCGGGCACCTCCATCATCTGCTCCATGCCTGCGGCCAGGTGGGCACTCCAGAGGCGTTCACTGACGGCCGGGTGGATGACGAGGTGGGCCTTGCGGCCCAAAGTGAAGTAGGCGTAGTAGCCGAACCCTTCGAGGCCCGAGCTGTGATCAGCGTGCAGGTGAGTCAGGGCCACGCCCGAGATCTCGTTGATGTCGACGTCCGGCGCCGCTTCCCGCAGCATCTTGCGGATCGGGTGGGGACAGTCGATCAGCATGCGGACGCCTTCAGCTTCCAGCAGGAGACACGACGAATAATACAGTGCCGAAAAGGCGTCACCGACACCCAACGGCACGACGGAAAAACCCGACATCCCACCTCCACCTGAGACAGTTGACCACCCGGAAGCGACGAGATGCCGAACGCCCGGCGGCTAGCCAAAGCTAAGCCGTCGGGCGGGCGATCAGGCCGGTGATGGGCTCACCGGCCAGCGGCCACTTGGAGGACCGGCAGACAGGCGAGCGCCACTGAACGTGCTAGCGACGCTTGTTGAACTGGTAGGCGGCACCGATGTTCGGCATCGACGGCGGCGGCAGCATGATCTCGCCGCCTTCGAGTTCCGGCGTGTCGTTCTTGCGAGCGCCGTACAACCAGGCATCCGTGGCGATGGCGATCTCGTTGCCTTCACGGTCGGTGTGCTTGGCGTTTTCCTGGTAGTAGGCGTTGAGGATGGCGTCCATCAGCTCGATGGGCGTGTTCCAGACCTCGATCTTTTCGTTCCAGCGGACGACGTAAACCTCCTCGCAGATGAAGATCGAGCCGACCTCCATCTCCCGGGGGCCGAGGTCCTCACCGCCGCTGTTGCCAAAGTTGGCGTTGCAGAGGTAGATCCGTTCCGCCAGATAGGGCCTTTTGTTGATGTTCACAAACATCGGTTTTTCTTCTTTGAGGTAGATGACCGTCAAAGGGATGCCACCCAGTTGGAAAACGATCCGGTCCTCGTGGAACTCCAACTCGCTGGAGTTCGGCGGCAGCCGCTTCTGCAACTCGTTGAAGATGACGAACACGGAGCGCATCAGCTCGTGCACCCGCTCCAGAAGTTTCTTCTTCTGGGCATTGGTCTCCAGCGCCTTCTGGGCAGCGCCTACCGACCTGAGGTCCAGTTCCTGCGTTTCTGTTTCGGACATCTACTCACTCCCACGCTCTGCAATGACATACATCCAGGGAATACCGGCGACCGTTCGGCTGTCGGGACGGTGCGGTGGGGTCACCGCACCGTCCCAAACCTTGAAAGGACCAGCGCCCTCGACGAAGCGATCGGCGTCAATCGGCTGATGACAGCACTCAACACCTAGTATTCCCCTTTCCGCTTCGTCTGAACATCCCACCAGGCACATTTTTTCAGGGCGGACTTCCCCAGCGGGCGGAATCCCTGCCGGACTCCGGGCCGGCGCTACTTCAGACTGATCACCCGGTAGACCATCACGGGTGCGTGCAGGCCCTTGACGACGACTTCGCCCCGGGGCTCAACCTCGACCATGTCCTTGACCTGAGCATACGTCGGATGGGAAATCACGATTTCGCCGGGGCCGGCCAGCGACTGGATGCGGGCAGTCAAATTGACCTGGGTGCCGATGACCGTGTAATCGGTGAACGTTTCCGAGCCGATGTTCCCCACGGTGACAAACCCGGTGTTGATGCCGATGCCGATGGCCAGAGGGTGGCTGCCGGCGCTGAACCAGCGGTTCTGCAGGTGGACCATCTTCTCCTGCATTTCCAGGGCCATCCGCACGGCCCGCTGGGCGTGATCGGCCATGGGGATCGGGTCGCCGAAAAAGCCCATCAGGCCGTCGCCGAGGAATTTGTTCAGGGTCCCCTCGTGATGGTGGATCAGGGAGGTCATCGCATTCAGGTACTCGGTGAGCAGGGAGATGACCTCCTCCGGCTCCTGGGACTCCGACAGGGCGGTAAAGCCCCGGATGTCCGTGAAAAAGATGGTCAGCTTCTTGCGGCTGGTCTGGCCGAGGGTCTCGTCATTGCGCATGACCGCTTCGACGACGTTGGGCGCCAGATAGCGGCGGAGCCGTTCGGCGTTGCGCAGTGTGGCCACCTGTTGCTGCACTTTGGCGTCGAGCACTTCGTTCAGGGCCTTCAGCTCCTCATTGGCCCGGCCCAGCTGCCGGGTCCGCTCGACGACCCGCACTTCCATCTCCTGATAGAGTACGGCCCGCTCCAGGGCATTGGCCGTCTGGGTGGAGAGGACTTCGAGGATCGTCTCGTCTTCTTTGGAGAAGGAGCGAGCGGCGACCTGGCTGGTCAGATAAATAAGGCCCAGGACCCGTTCACCGGCAAACAGCGGCACGGTGATGACGGAGCGCATGCCCTTCATCATCTGCGGGGCGTCCTTGGCGCCTGGCCGCCGGTCATGCGGATCCTCGTGCGGCATGTCGAGGGTGACGAGTGGCCGCCTGCTTTTGCGACCCTGCTCCAGGATGGCCTCGGTGGGGACGAAGTTACGCAACGCATTCCCATGCATGTCGACGGCCGCCACCAACCGCAGCTGCTCGGCGACGAAAAACGCGCCCTGTTCGGCCCCTGAGATCGAGACGAAGCAGTTCAGCACTTCTTCGTAGATCGTCCGGGTGGGCAGGTTGGAGGACAGGGAGCGGATCAGCTTGTTGATCGTCTGCAGACGCTGATAGCTGCCCGCCAGATCCTTGAAGAACCGGGACTGGATGGCCACGCTGGCGGCGGCGGCGGCGGCCAGCTCAGCGGCCTGCAACTCCCACGGCCCGAAGGTGCCCGCCGTGTGCGGCCGGTCCAGGTAGACATAGCCCAACTCGCCGACCGCCCCGCGCACAGGGACACAAAGCAGGTATGTGCCCGTCGACGGATCCTGATCGGCGAGGGCCCCTTGGCGGGCCCGCTCGCCCCAGGTGCGGCTGGCATCGAGGACCGGCACGGCTTCCATCACCTTGGGCCAGGCGA
Organism: Candidatus Sericytochromatia bacterium; assembly: GCA_014377495.1. Taxonomy (GTDB): domain Bacteria; phylum Cyanobacteriota; class Sericytochromatia; order JACMPN01; family JACMPN01; genus JACMPN01. The sequence continues at coordinate 800 of JACMPN010000146.1, read as the reverse complement.
CGGAGACGGAGATCCGGCTGCGCTGTTCCCAGAGGACGAGGATGCCCCGCGAGCACCGGGCCAGCTCCGCCAGACCGTTCAGGACGTTCTGCAGGCCTTGGGCCATGATCGTCTTGGGGTCCTCGCCGTTGTCAGCGTCGGGATCCGGCATTTCGGGATTTGCCACTTTATGGGCCGCCGCCCGACGGGCTGCCAGCGCCGCTTTGGCGATGACCGATGCACGCTTGGCGACGTCTTCCGGGGTGGTGGCCATACGGGGTTTGGGCTCTCCAGCAATCAAGCTTCTGCGGTCCTACCATCTTCCTTAGTGCGCAAGCGGCTTGTCAATGCGGGTGGCCCCCTGATTCCCATCTCGTGCGCCCGCCAGGCTCCCGTCCAATGCCCGTGCCCCAAACGACTACCGCACCGGCGGACTGGCAGTCCGCCGGTGCGGTAGTTGAACGTGATCTACCAGAAGCCACCGTAGCTGAGGCCACTGTATTGCCAGGGTGAATAGAGGCCGCCATAGCCGAGCCCGCCGTAGCCGAGCCCGCCATAGCCGAGGCCGCCGTAGCTGAACGGAGAGATGCCACCGAAGCCGAAGCGCCCGTAACCGCCGTAGCCGCCATAGCCGCCGTAGCCGCCATAGCCGCCGTAGCCGCCATAGCCGCCATAGCCGCCGTAGCCGCCATAGCCGCCATAGCCGCCGTAGCCCCCCCGCCAATTTTCAGTTTTGAAGGTCTGCTGACTGACGGAGTGGGGTGCACTCGCGCCCAAGGCCGGGGCGCTGCTCACTGTGGGGGTTCCACACGCCGCAACCG
>JACMPN010000013.1 GCA_014377495.1 Candidatus Sericytochromatia bacterium | reverse complement strand
ATTACCGAGTGTCCAAACGGCCCCAAATGGTTCGATGCTTACGTGATCATCGATTGGAGCGCCAATAGTACGCCCAAGAGCGGCAAGGACAGCATCTGGTTTGTCGTGGGCACGCGTGAAGGCGCAACACTACGCATCGAGGCGCCGATCAATCCCCGGACACGTGTCCAGGCGTTACACCTGCTCACTAAGCGCCTGCACGCCCTGGTGGCGGAGGGACGCCGGGTCCTGGTCGGCTTCGATTTCCCCTATGGCTATCCAGCTGGATTCGGTGCGGTCAGGGGTGGTGTCGACTCCGTTGCCCCCTGGCGGAGCTGCTGGTCCGACTTGCAGTCCCGGATCGTCGAGAGAGACGAAAACGGGAACAACCGGTTTGCGGTAGCCGCGGAGATCAATGCGCTCTGCGGGCCTGGCCCGGGCCCCTTTTGGGGTTGTCCGGTATCGGCAGAAGCGCCGCTTTTGACGCAGACCAAGGGACAATTCCCCCATATGAGCGATACGGGGCCGGCATTGCCTGAGTATCGCCAGACCGAGCAACGTCTCTTTGCCGGTGGCCGCAGGCCTCAGGCCGTCTGGAAACTCTTTACCACCGGCAGCGTCGGCAGTCAGTCCCTGGTGGGGATCCCCATGCTGGCAGCCTTGCGGGAAGATCCCGGCTTGGCCCCTGTGAGCCGGGTTTGGCCCTTTGAGACCGGCTTTATGACCTCACCCCCAGCGCCAAACGGCCCCAGTCTGATCCATGCCGAGATTTGGCCTGGCGCCGTCACTGTCGACGAGTCTTTGCACCCGATCAAAGATGCCGCCCAAGTCACCAGCCTGCTCCAGTATCTGGCCGCCCGTGATGATGGCCAGACGCTGGCGGCGTTGTTTGCCCCGCCGATCGGACTGTCCGAGGCAGCCATCGGCCAGTGCATCGATGAAGAAGGGTGGATCCTTGGCGTTTGAAAGAATGAAGCAGCGTTGACAATGTCTGGCTTTCGTCGAGATGCCTGGCAGTCCGTTGCCAGTAGGAAGCGGAGTTATGCCTCAACGACGCCTAACGACCCTGACAACGACGCGCCTTTTTGCCTGCGCTCGCCCGGTCAAACAATCCTTACCAACCGCCGCTCAGGCCGGACACATAGCCTTCGCCCCTACACCGGGTAACCTGTCGAGGCGTCCAGACGTGGGCGTCTTGACCTCACCGGGTATGATGGAAGCGATCGGGTCTGACCCCATGGGATTGGCGTGCGAGGCGTTGACGATGACGAAGCTGGATGAGTTGATGGCGGCGGCTGCCGGTCTGCCACCTGCGGACCTCGATGCGCTGCTCATCCTGGCGAAACGCCTGCGGGTGACGATGGCGCCGACGAGCGACGTCACTGCCCCGGCTATGGATGCCGAATCCACAGCCTGGATGGCCGCTGATCTGGCTGCACCGTTGGAACCCTACGATTGGGGCGATGTTGACCCGCTGACTTTGGGCCGGCCCGTACATTGGGATGCGGCCGAGGGGGCGTTTGTTGTGGTGGCGGGCCAGGATGCCGGATAGCCGGCTGACGATCGGCAGCGTGCTCATGGTCCGCATGCCGACACATGAGCAACGCCCGCCTCCTGCGTGACTTCCCCGACCGCGTCCGTACCGGCCCGACCGGGACTCCCATCCACCGGTTTCCGCCCGCGCCTTAGCCGGCTCCCGAGGTGGTGTCCCTGCTTGGCAGTCGCCATTGGGAATCGCTGGACACACGGCTTTCGCCCGCATAGGGTGGAAGCGGGATGT
>JACMPN010000145.1 GCA_014377495.1 Candidatus Sericytochromatia bacterium | reverse complement strand
GGCCGAACCGATTTAGCCCCAAACCAAAAAGGGCCGATCCTCTCCGGGGATCGGCGCCTTTTGGTTTTTCCGTTAGCGGCTGTTGGGCTTCAGATCCGGGGCCCGGTTGGGCAGGCCGGGGTGGCCGACCCGTTTTGCCCCCAACCCAAAAGCCCCCGCTCCCCTCGGGGGTTCGTTTCTTTTTGGTTTTTCCGTTAGCGGCTGTTGAGCTTCAGATCCGGAGCCTGGTTGGTCAGACCGGAAACGACGTTGAGCAGCGAGGTCGTATTCGGCACGTAGGCGTTGTTGTAACCGCCCTGGCTGTCGGCGACGCCGGCCACGATGAACCGGGTCCCCGTCGGCACGTTGAACAGCCGGTATCGGCCCTGGGCATCGGGAGCAACGCCCCGGTCCAGGATTTCCTTGAGGGTGCGCACGCCCGGCCGGGACGGATCCGGCGCAGTCAAGGTCATGTCGATCGTCTCCTCGTTGCCGAGGAAGCCGATACGGACCGCACTCATGTCCGCGTCCCGAACGCCGAGCACCTTGCCGATGACGTCGCCCACGGTGACGTTCGCCGCCACCCGCTTCATGACGATCAGGTCGGTACTGACCGTTTCCAGTGGCTGGATGACAACCGGCACGGATTTCTGAATGACGTGGGCCGTCATGGAAACGGACACGTCGTGGGCGCCGCCCGGCACGCCCTTGAGGACGATCGTCTGGATGAAGTTTGGCCGGTAGACCTTGCCCATGGAGACGGCGGCCAGCGAGAGGACGTCAACGACCTCAGCCGGCACGTAGGTGAATTCCTGGGTGATCGAGGTGCCCTTGATCTGGATCGTCCCGCCGATGGTGTTCCGCACGGCCAGCCGATTGTCGTATTCCCACTCGCCCGGGTCAAAGTCGCCGGCAGCCACGGGGTTGAGGAAGTTGCTGCCCTGGCCGTCCCGGTTCTTGTCGAAGTAGGCGAAGCTACCGGGGAAGATCTTCACGTTCTGCAACGTGCTCAATTTCGGCGCATACTCGGAGCTTTCGGCCTGGAAATGGACGACCAGGTTGCCGAAGGGGGTCATCTTCAGCGTGGCGCCCGTGACGTTCTCCCGGCCCGTGTCCTGGATCAGGGTCGCCGCGCTGTAGCCGTCTTTGCCGGTCGCCGTCAGGGTGACCCGGTCAAAGGGTACGCCCCGCAAAGTGAAATTGCCCTGCCCGTCCGTGGTAGCGGCAATGGACGAGCCGCTGACCCCCACCGTGACGTCCGCCAGGGAGTTGTCCGAAAAGACGGCGTCCCGCACCGTCCCGCTGACCGTCCGGGCGTTCGGGATCAGGGTCACGACGACGTTGGTCAGCTTGTCGGCTGTGACGGTCGTCGTCGTCGTCAGATTGTCCTTGCTGATCTCCAGGCTGCGTGGCTTGTCGAGCCCGCTGACCGCCAGGGTGAATGCGCCGTTGGAGTCCGTCGTCGTCTGGGCATTGGCCTGGCCGCCGGTCAGATCCGTCACCGTGGCCCCGGCCAGCGGTGCGCCGCCGGCACTCAGCACCTTGCCAGTGACCTGTTGGGAGACGGCGGTCGTCGCGGCCCGCGTCAGCTCCATCACGGGGATGGACGTGACCCGCCCGGCGATCACCGAGGTGTTGGTGGTTTCGGAGTTCTGGGCCGTGTTCACGACGATGGTCACGTCGCCCGCTGGGATCCCGGAGACGATGTATTGGCCGTCGGTGTTCGTCTTGCCGATCGCCAACTCGACGTTGTTCCGATCCATCACCCGCACCGTGGCGCCCTTCAGGGCCTCCGGGTTGGTGGAGGTGATCGACCCGGAGACGGCACCGGTGCCAACTGCCGGGACCGCGCACGCCGCCACGATGGCCAGGCTGACCGCCAGGGCCGGCAACTTAGGGAACTGCATGATTAAAACTCTCCAACTTCTGCACGTGAGTTACGGGCCGGCCGGCACCGGCGTCGCCGGGGTGCCGGTGGGGGCAGTGCTGGGGACAGCACCCGGGGCGGGGGACACCATCGGTGCCGCAATCGTGGCGAAGGTCAGCGGCGTGCTGAACGCCGCACTGATCTCGTTGCCGTTGCGGTCTTTGCCCAGCAGGGTGATCTTGGCGATCCCCTGGGTGCCCCGCGTCGGCGTGTTGTTGGGGAACACGGCGTTGCGCACGTCCGGGTCACTCCGGAGGAACGGCAGGATGCCCGTATACTCGCCGCCCTTGGGGACGACGATGACCACGGGGAACCGCTTGGTCGGCAGCACCGTGGTGCCGCCCAGCGTGACGCTGATGATGGCCTCATTCAGGTAAGCCTCGGGCTCCTTCGGTCCGTTCTGGATCGTGATCTGCGGATCCGCATACACGTACACCGGCGGGTTGACCGATTTGTCCAGGGCGATCCCGATCTGCCCCATGAAGGCCACGTTGGTGAGGTCCGTCGGGGACAGCACCTTGGTGACCACGACCGTGGATCTCGGGTTGAACGGGTTGTTTGAACAGGCGAGAGGGATCGCCAGCAGCGCGGCGAGTAGCCCGCGACGCACCCAACTAGAGCGATTCACCATGTACTCCTTTCGCCTTTAGATCCGGATGGTCTTGACGATGTACCCGGACAAAAATCCGAGAAAAAACGCAAAACCCCGGTCACTGATGATAAGACCGTGCAAATCGGTCCATAAACTGTCGATGCCAGTCATGCTTTAAAACTCCCCACCGGGAGAATCGCCAGCCAGGCCGTCCTGCAGCGTGCAGAACACCTGGACCACCTGCGGGTCCAGTAAGGTGCCGGCCCGCCGTTTCAGCTCGGCCAACGCCCCGTCCGCTCCGACCCCCGGCCGGTAGGGACGGTCATGGCAAAACGCTTCGTAGACGTCGGCGACGGCGAGGATGCGGGCAGGCAACGGGATCGCCTCGCCCCTCAGCCGGTCCGGATACCCGGTGCCGTCCCAACGTTCGTGATGATGGCGGATGATGGCCCCCGCCGCCTCGTACCCGGCTTCTGCGACCATGCGGGCGCCGATGATCGGGTGCGACCAGAGCAACGTCGTCTCCTCCGCCGTCAGGGCCCCGGGTTGGGCGATAAAGCCCATCTCCAGCTCACCGACGTCATGGAGCAGACCTGCCATGTGCAGGGCATCGGCCGTCGCCTGGCCGAGGCCGTAGCGTTCGGCCATGGCCACCGCCAAGGCGGCCACCCGTTCGCCGTGACCCGGCGGATACCCTTCGATCTCGTCCATCTGGGCGCTCCAGCCGAGGACTCCGGTGGTGGCCGCCGTCCCGCTGCGCCCACGCAGGGCAGCAACCAGGACTTTGGCCGCATACAACACCGTGCCGCTGAACATGACGTACGACGCCACACGCAGGGTTGGTGCATCAAGAACCAGACTAGGCATGATCTCCCCCGGCCCGGACTGCCTCGTGTGCCACGAGACAGTCCCGGAATTGATTCTCGTCCAAAATCGTCAGGCCGAGCTTTTCGGCCTTGGCCAGCTTGCTACCAGGATCCGCACCCACGACCACAAAATCCGTGGTCTTGCTCACGCTTCCCGATACGGTCGCCCCCAGGGCTTCCAGACGTCGGCCCGCTTCCGGCCGACTGAGCGACTCCAACGTCCCCGTGAGCACGAAGCGCTTGCCGCTAAGTGGCTGCTCACCCCGGTCCTCCGCAGCTACCTGTAGCCCCAGCTTGGTCAGCCGGTCGATCATCTCCATCATGTCCGGCCGTCTGCACGTCGCCGTCAGACTCGCCGAGATCCGGGGCCCCACGCCGGGAACCGCCGTCAACGCCGCTTCATCTGCCGCCGTCAGGGCCGCCAGCGACCCGAACTGGTGCGCCAGCACATCAGCTGTCTCCTTGCCGACATGGCGGATGCCAAGGGCAAACAGCAGGCGGGCGAGGGGCTGCGCTTTCGAGCGCTGTATGGCCTGGATGAGGTTCTCCGCCGATTTGTTCCCCATGCGGTCGAGACCGGCGACCTGGTCGGCCGTCAATTCGTAGAGATCCGCCGGAGACTGGACCAGGCCGCGGGCGATCAGCTGGTGGCTGACGGCCGGACCGAGGGCGTCGATATCCATGGCGCCGCGGGAGGCAAAATGTAGCAAGCGCTCCAAAACCTGGGCCGGACAGCCTGGGTTCGGGCAGCGGGTCGCCGCCTCGTCCTCCCGGACGACTTCCGTGCCGCAGACAGGACATGCGGTCGGATACTGGAACGGTAAAGCATTGTCAGGGCGCGCTTCCGTGACGACCCGCACCACCTCGGGGATGACGTCACCCGCTTTCTGGATCAGGACCGTGTCACCGACCCGCACATCCTTGCGCGCAATTTCAGCCGCGTTGTGCAACGTTGCCCGGCTGATCACCGATCCGGCCAACAACGTCGGGGCCAGAATCGCCACGGGAGTCAGCGAGCCCAGGCGGCCGACCTGGATGAGGATGTCCGTCACCGTCGTTTTGGCCTGTTCGGGCGGGAACTTGTAGGCGATGGCCCAGCGCGGGCTCTTGGCGGTGTAGCCCAGCTCCTGCTGATCCGCCAGGGAATCCAGCTTGATCACGAGGCCGTCGATGGCATAGGGCAGCTCCGGCCGCGCCGTCTCCCAGTGCCGCACTAGTGCCCAAATAGCTTCCACCGTCTCGCAGCGCTCGTGGAAGGGGTGCACGTGCAGCCCGAACTCCCGCATCGCCGCCAGCACGGCCGAATGAGTGCCCAGCCGGTCCGAGCCCGGCCAGTTGCCCCCGTAGGTGAAAATCTGCAGATCCCGGCTGGCCGTGATCCGGGAGTCCAGCTGGCGGCTGGAGCCGGCGGCGGCATTACGCGGGTTGGCAAAGGGCTCTTCACCGTTGGCGATGCGCTCGCCGTTCAGGGTCTCGAAGCTCTTGTACGGCATGATCACCTCGCCGCGGGCCTCCAGCCACTGGGGCGCCTCGCCATGCAGCCGCAGCGGCACCGTCGGGATCGTGCGTAGATTGGCCGTGATGTCCTCGCCCCGCGCCCCGTCGCCGCGGGTGGCCCGGCGCCCCAGCAGACCGTTCCCGTAGGACAGGGCGATGGCTAGGCCGTCGAACTTCAGCTCCAGGGTGTAGACGGCAGGCTTGCCGCCCAGCCAGCGGCGGACCCGCTCGTCGAAGGCTGCCAGGTCTTCCCGGCTGAAGGCATTGTCCAGGGAATAGAGGGGCTCCCGGTGCACGGCCGGCAGGAAGGCCGCAGCCGGTGGGGCCCCGACCCGCAGGGTGGGGGAGTCCGGGGTGACCAGCTCGGGATGGGCCGCCTCGAGGGCCACCAGCGCCTGATACAGCCGGTCGTAGTCGTAATCCGAGATCGTCGGCTGATCGAGTTGATAATAGCGGCGGTTGTGCTCGTCGAGTTGCTGGCGCAACTCAGCGGCACGGGCGGCAGGCAGGGCGGAACCTTCGAGCGACATGAAAACCCCTTGGCGTTCCCGAACGGGAGTGGTGGGCAATGCGGTGGGGTTCATGTGCCGTCGGGCCTCGGTGACCGGTGAAGAAGCGATGCACGCCCCTGTTCCCGGCCGTCGTCAGTCCTAATCGCCGCGGCGATGTATCCCCGTAGAAGTGTAAAAGCTGGAGCGACAAATCGGCAGGCAGGACAAGCCCCGGAAGGCAGGGCCGAGCCCCACAAAATCGCTGTAGTCACGGTCCTTAGTGCATCGTCCGAATCAGCGTGTTCGCCAAATTGCCGGTAAGGACCTCCCCGGTGGCGACCTGGACCTGGAGCCCGTCGCCGGCGCAGGTGGTCCTCACGAGCCAGAACCCGTCGCTGTTGTGGTTTACGGTATGATCGGATGACGCATGGCAATTGGGGAGAAAAACGATGGACACGGCCCAGGCACAACCTCGCCGCTGGACACGAGCCGAATACGACCAGCTGGTCGGGTGGGGTTTTTTCCAGGATGAGAGACTTGAGCTTTTGGACGGGGAGATCGTCACCATGACCCCTCAGCGGAGCCCTCACGCCACGGCAGTCATTAAGGGTCAAAAAGCGCTGGAGCAGGCGTTTGGCGTAGGCTACATGGTCCGTCCGCAGTTACCCCTCGCCACCGATCCTCTGTCAGAACCAGAACCTGATCTCGCTGTCGTGCCTGGCGAGCCGGACGACTACCCAGAACATCCCATCTCGGCCAACCTGGTCGTCGAAATCGCCGACTCGTCGCTACGCCTGGACCGACAACGCAAGGGCCCGCTTTACGCCAGGGCCGGTATAGCGGACTACTGGATCGTCAACCTCGTCGACCGGGTTGTCGAGGTCTATCGCGAACCCGTCGAGGGGGCGGAAGGCTGGCATTACCGGCTGATCCGGGCCTATACGCCCGGCGAATCCGTAGCGCCGCTAACGAAACCGGACCACGCCGTGGCCATCAGCGACATGCTCCCCAAAAGCTAAGCCAAAGTACACCGCAAAATCGCCTTTTTATTCTTCGACGTAGGCGCTGCACCGATTCCGGCCGCCGCGCTTGGAGCGATAGAGGGCGATGTCCGCCTTTTCGATCAACTCGTCCTTGCTGCTGGCGTGCTGCGGAAAGGTGGAGACGCCAATGCTGATCGTCACGTTGAGCTTTTCGCCCTTGGGGCCGCTCAGGGCCATCGTCTCGATGCCGTGGCGGATCCGCTCCGCCAGTTGCATCGCCCCTTCGGTATCAGTGTCGGGCATGACCACGGTCAGCTCCTCACCACCGTAGCGGGCCGGCAGGTCGATGCCCTGCCGGCAGTTTTGGCGGACCTGGGCGGCCACCATGCGGATGACCTCGTCGCCCGTCTGGTGACCGTAGCTGTCGTTGAATTTCTTGAAGTGGTCGATGTCCAGCATCAACACCGACAGGAACGAACTCTGCCGCTGGGCCTTGCGGGTCTCCTCGCCGAGCCGCTGCTCGAGGAAGCGCCGCACGTAGAGCCGGGTCAGACCGTCGATCGTCGCCTGATCGTAGTAACGGGCCCGCATCCAGGAGGTCGAGGCCTGGGAGCTCAACGTCAGCAGGATGGCCTCGTCCGTCTGGGTGAACTGGCCGTTGACGTCCCGCTCCTTGTCGAAGCAGCCCAAAATGGCGATGACGTCGTCTTTGTCCTTGATCGGCACGGTGACGACGAAGCGGCCGGAGATGTTCAGCAGGGGCTTTTCCATCGGCCCGCGCTGCATCTCGCCGAGGACGATCGTCCGCGAAAAGTAGGAATTGTCCAGCGGAATCACGTCGCCGATCTTGAGCTCGGAGATGTTCTTCAGGGCTTTGACGGTGCAGGTCTTGTGGTCGGCGTCGATCGTGACCAGCACGCCCTTGCTGGAGCTGATGTTGCGGCAGGCGCCGTCGACGATGGCTTGGGGCAGCTGGTCGAGATCGATGATCGTCGCCAGGTCATTGCTCAGCTGGGCCATATCCTGGAGACCGTACGTCATCGCGCCGATCTCGTAGCGCTGCTTGCGCAACTTGTCGACGGTCTTCTTGAGGTCATCGACGAGGCGGAAGTTGTACAGCGCCACGGAGACCTGGCGGCCCAGCATGGCGAGGAGCTGCCGGTCGGCAGGCGAATAGGGGGAGCGGTCCAGCTTTTCACCGGGCAGCAGGACGCCCTGCAGCTCACCGCGGCAGGACAACGGCACGGCGATTTCGAATCCCCACTTGCCGAAATCGGCCCCGTTGCGGGCGATCAGCTCGGGACACATCGCCTGCAGCTCGGGCAGGGTCAACGGCATGTCGGTGGCAATCATCTTGCCGACTTCCATTTTGTTGATCTTCCAGTGCAGCTCATGGTCGATGCCGCGGCTGATCACCGAGTCGAGGACGAGCTTCAGCGGGGCGTAATGCAGGAAGGCGCCTTTGGCGGTCTGCACCGTGCCCTTGATCATGTGCAACAACTTGGTCAGGGCGTTGAGGAGGTCGGAATTCGACGCGATCTCAACCGTCACCTCGTGTAAGGCGACCAGGGTATAAATGAGCTTGTCGACCTCGACGCCCTTGAATTCCTCGATCATGCCCACTACCGTCTTGCAACCTGGCTGTTGGCCGGCTCTGAATCACCCTGCGTGCTGTGCGCGATGCCCCTCATGGTTAAGCCTGGGGCCCCATGAGGTCGTCAACGAGCTGGGCCACCTCGGGCGGATAATAGGTGATCGTCATGCCATCCTCCCCGATGCGGGCCAGCCCGCCGCCCCGTGCGATAATCCACCCTTTGCCATGAAAGCGGGCCTCTTCCGAGGACGGGAGACTCCGTTTGGCTTCGCCGATCAGCTTCTGCAGCTTTTGCGGCTTGGTGAACTTGATGATCTTGGTGCCGTCTTCCAGCTCCTGAGTCGTGAAATCCTTGAAATCCAAAGGACCCGACGGGGCTGCAGGCGTATGGTTGGCTTCGCCTTTCAGCCGGATCTCGAGGTTGTCCCCACCGGGAACGTTGGCTGGTGGCTCGCCCGGTTTATTGCTCATGTGCCGCACGCCCCGCTTCCGCTTCTGTTTCGTAGATTTGAGCGTATTGCGTCAAACCCATGATCTGGAATGTCTTGGCGATGGTCTTCGTCAGGTGGCAAAAAGCGATCTTGCCGCCCTCCTCTTCCACCATACGCTCAATCACCTCGATCAGGATGGAAATGCCGATGCTGTTCACGACCTGGGACTTTTCCAGGTTGAGGACCAGAAAGCGGGTGCCCTCGTCGATGAGTGTGTTTGCCAGTTCGGCGATCTTTTCACCGCCGAGGTTATTGACGTAGCCATCCGTCCGCAGAATCGCGAATCCGACTTTGCGCTCGACGTCTAAAGTGAAGGTATCCACGCTCATCGGCTCTCCTGCTTGCGTTTGGTCATCGTCAACGTCGTCCCGTGTCCGGTGGAGACGATCTCCACCGAATCCATCAAGCGCTCGATGAGGAGCAACCCCCAGCCGCGCTTGCGGTTCGCCGTGCCCATCTTGGACTTGATTTCGGGCCGGGGCACCGCCGACGGGTCGAATCCCCGGCCATGATCGGCGATGGTCACCTTCATCACATCCGCCTCGATGACGAACTTGATGAAGACCTGCCGGTCCGTGCTCTGGGAATGCTCGAAGGCGTTGATGCAGGCCTCGATGAGGGCCAGCTTGACGTCGCCGCTCTCCTCGTCGTCGAACGCCATGCGGTTGGCCACGGCCTCCGCCACATACCCCGCCGTGATCTCCATATCGGGCAGGATGGGGATGACCAAGTCGATCTCGTTGCCGTGGGTCGTCTCAGATTGCACCAGCCACCTCGGATGGGACGCGTCGCAGGGAATGAGCCGCAGGCTGAGCCAAAGGCCTTTGCCGACGCTCGATTATATCATGGTTACGCCTGTCGTCAGGAATGGACCCGAACCGCGCAAGCCCCCGAGTGGGCCCGCACCGTCCGTCAACCATTCGCCGGGCCACTCAGAACCAGTCAGCAGGCCATGTATACTGCCCGCATCTCCCCTGCCACACCGGCAACTGGTTTCGGACACGCCCAAAGGAGCACCTCCATGCGGTTTCGCCTGCGCATCGGCATCCTGGCGGCTGCCTTGGCCGTCGGAGTCCTCGGCGCCGGCAGCCCCACCATCGCAGCCCCCTCCGACACCCGGGCTTCGGCACAGCCGACCCCCACCGGCACGATCGCCACATCGGAGTCCCCGACCGTGGCGATCGACCGCCCAGCGGAAAGCCCGCCCCCCGCCGGGTCCCCCGGCACCACCCTGGCTCTGACGATCCTCCTGAATCTGCTCCAGTCGGCGTTCTCCGCCTTCGTTTTCGCCGTGATCATGATCTATGTGCAGTTCTGGATGTTCGCCCAGCGCACGCCGGGCGAGTGGAAAGAACCGCTCTTCGCCCGGGCGATGCGCCGGCTGCGTCTCTGGCCGGCCATCGCCCCGCCACCCAGCCTCGATGATGTGCGGGGCATCGACGAGGTCAAGCACGAGATCCTCGACGTCATCGATTTTCTCAAGCACCCCGCCCGTTACCTGCGGATCGGGGCCCGCGTCCCGAAAGGCGTCATCTTCAGCGGGCCACCGGGTGTCGGCAAGACGATGCTCGCCCGGGCCATCGCCCACGAGACGGGTGTGCCGTTTTTCTACGCCTCCGGGGCCCAGTTCGACGAGATATTCGTCGGCATGGGTGCCCTGCGCATCCGCCACCTTTATAAGAAGGCCCGCAAGTACCCGGCGGCGATCATCTTCATCGACGAGCTGGACGCCTTAGGCCAGAGCCGCAGCTTCCAGATGGGCCCGAACGGGGCCGGCACCCACACCCTGAACCAGTTCCTCACCGAGCTGGACGGCTTCAACGGCTCCGGCATCGTCACCATCGGGGCGACGAACATGATCGACTCGCTGGACTCCGCCTTGACCCGGCCCGGCCGCTTTGACCGGCTGATCCACGTCCCGGCGCCCAGCATGGACGGCCGCCAAAAGATCCTCGATCTGTACCTGCGCAAGGTCCGCTGCGACGAGTCCGTCCACCTCCCGGATATCGCCCGCAGCACCATCGACATGACGGGTGCCGACCTGGCCCAGATCGTCAATGAGGCGAGTCTGCTGGCCGTACGTGACAAGCGCCAGACCGTCGGCCAGCAGGACCTGCTGCGGGCGATCGAGCGCAAGGCCCTGGGCATCGAGTACAAAAAGACGATCACGCCTGCCGAGCTGCGGGCCACCGCCTACCATGAGGCCGGCCACGCCATCGCCGCCGCCGTCTTTTCCCCGGAGGCTTTGGTCCAGAAGGTGTCGATCATCCCCACCGGCCGCGCCCTGGGCTACACCTGGCACGTCGCCCGGGACGAACAGCACAGCATGACGCGGGATCAGGCCATGGCCGAGATCAAGGTCGCCTACGGCGGGTTTTGTGCCGAGTCCCTCGTCTTCGGGGCGACCAGCAGCGGCGTCCGCGGGGACCTGGAGACGATCGGCCGGATCACCCGGCAGATGGTCTGGCATTGGGGCATGGGCCCCGTCCGCTACGGCGTCGACCGGGACACCGTCAGCCCCGGCACCCGTCAGGAACTGGAAGCCAGTGAACGGGCCCTCACCGACGCCTGCCACGATGCCGTGCTGGCCCTGCTGACCGACAAGCGGGCCCTCCTCGACACGGTGGCCAACGCCTTGCTGGAGCGTGAGACGCTGACTGGCGGCGACTTCAAGGCCCTGATTTTAGGTCAGGCGAGCGTCGGTGTGACGTCCTAGGAGGCTTGAAGTCGTCGCCGGGATCCAGCCATCGATGCGCTCAAAGGCCTGATGACGCCGCAAAATCCACTGGGCGAACGGGCGCACGTCTCTCCTGTCGTGGTTAGCGGCTTGACGCCCTAAGCTCCCACAAGCGGTAACCGCAGGGTGAACACGCTGCCGGCCCCTTCACCGGGGCTGGCGGCGGTGATCGAGCCATCGTGCAGCTCAGCGAGGCGCCTGACCAGAGTCAGACCCAGCCCGAGGCCCGGCTTGGTGCGGTCACCGACGCTCAGCTGAACGAAGGGGTCGAAGATATCGGGCAGGCGCTCCGGGGCGATCCCCAGGCCCGTGTCGGCCACGTCGAGCCGGGCCTGCGTCCCGGCCACCGTCAGCGTCAGGATGATGCGACCGTCCGGGACGTTGTACTTGCCCGCGTTATCCAGCAGATTCATCACCATCTGGGCGATGCGCATGGGATCCCCGTCGACCAGCACCGGCACCGCCGGCACCTCGACGCTGATCTGCCGGCAGGCCAGCGATGGTGTGTCCGCCAGGGATTCGACGCTCTCCCGGATCACGGCGGCCAGATCCGTCGGCTCACGGTTCAGGGTGATTTTGCCGGAGTTGATCCGGGACACGTCCAGCAGGTCCTCGACCAACCGGCTGAGCAGCCGCTGTTGCCGATCGATGACTTCCACCCACTTGAGCACCTGCTCCGGCCGGTCTGCCTGCCGCCGCAGCAGATGGACGGCATTGCGCGTCCCGGCCAGCGGGTTGCGCAGCTCATGACCCAGCAATCCGAGAAACTCCTCCTTGCGGCGATCCGCCTCCTGCAGGTCCCGGTACAGCAAGGCATTGTCGAGGGCCAGGGCTGCCTTGTGCGCCAACTCCTCGGCCAGGGCAAGATCATCGGCATCGTAGGGCCGGCGGTCCCTGCCGGCACCCAGGGTCATCGTCCCCAGCACCCGGTCCCTGGCGATCAACGGCACGCAGATGATCGAATGGTCACCGGCTGTCTGGGACGTGCGGAACCGCTCCCGATCGGGACTGACATCCAGATCGAACCGCTGCAGATCGGCGATCAGCTCGGACTTGCCGCTACGGATCACCCGGGCGACCAGCTGGTCTGAGGACAGGTTGATCGGGTGCTCTGCCCGGATCTGGCGGATTCGCGCCTCGCCACCGGCCTTCGTGTGCAGGATCGTGGTTACGGCCAGGCGGCCGTCACCCTGCAACTGATCGACGATGCACCAGGTCGCCAGCCGGGGCACGAGGGACCTGGCCATGTTGTCCAGGGTGGCCACATGGTCCAGGTTGGCGTTGACCACCGAGCTGGCCTCGACCAGAAAGGCCAGCCGCTCCCGGGCCACATCCGCCGCCGCACGGGCTTCGCGCTCCTGCTGCAACAGCTGCTGCCTAGACTCCTCAGCCTGTCGGCGCTCGGTGATGTCCCGCAGCAGGACGAGGTTGGCCGGCTCGTCCTCATAGACGATCGGCCAGGCAGCAGCTTCCACATGGCGGTAGCTGCCGTCCGGGAGGATGAGACGTATCTCACCTGGGGGATTGCGCTCCCCGATGGCCCAGACCCGTTGGGCCCGCTGGACCACGACCGCATGGTCGTCGGGATGGATCAGGTCGAACATGGAACGGCCGATCAGCGCCTCCGCATCCACGCCGCCCAGCAGGTCAGCGGCCGGAGCGTTCACGTAAAGGATCAGCCCACGCCGGTGTACGGCCAGGGGCTCGGGGGACAGCTCGATCAGGCCCCGATAGCGCTCGGACCGGCGGCGGGAATCGTCCGCGATGTTGCCCAGACCCCGGACACTGGATTTTTCCGCCAGCATGCCGGCGATAATCCCGCCGAGTGCCGACAGCGCTGCGGCCGGGATCCAGGCTCGGGCGCCGACCAGCAGAGCTTGGGCGGCCGCATCGCCCGTCGTCTCCGCCGTGACGACGACAAACGGCAGGTTGGGGGCATAGGCCCGCACGATGTCCAGGCAGAGGCCGTTGACATACCTGCGGGGATGGCCGAAAAAAATCAGCCCATCCCACAGCCCGTCGCTGAGCACCCCGACAAACACGGCCCCGTCGTCGGCAGCATGCCAGACGACATCGGCCGCAATGGGGGACAGCGCGTCTTTGACCTGCCGGAGGGCGGCAGCTTCTGGGGCGATGACCAGGAGGCGGGGGGGCTTCATCAACGGGTTTTGGTCACAATCAGGGCCAGATGGGCACACAGCCGGCAGTATGTCATTTTTCATGTATCAGAATCGCGACCGCCGACTATTCGCGACAGGGCTCCCCCTGCGCCGATCCCCGGCGTCACGCCAACTGCCGGGCCACCAGGCGGGCAAACACACCATCCGCCTCCCGGGCGAAGTCGTCAAACGTGCCCTGCTGCACCACCCGGCCGGCCGACATAGATGCGATCGGCGTCAGGGTGTCCCGAACTCAGTCGGAGCGGACCATGACGTTGATCGGGGTGGGCAGGTTGGTCCCGTCGGCATCACGAAACTCCAAGAAGTACGGGCCGGCCGGCAGG
>JACMPN010000144.1 GCA_014377495.1 Candidatus Sericytochromatia bacterium | reverse complement strand
TCGATGCGGTCCACCATGAAAGCCGTGACCGCCCGGGGCGTGTAGTACTCGCCTGAGTTGCCGGCGCTCTGGAGGTCGTTGAGGATCTGCTCGTAGATGTCGCCGAAGTGCTGGCGCACGGACAGGTTGTTGAAGTCCACGCCGGTGATCTTGTTGATGACCTGCCGCAGGAGTTGGCCCGACTTCATGTAGTTGTAGGCATCCTCGAAGACGGACCGGACGACTCCCCGGCGATCGCCCTGTTTGCCGGTGCTGGTGAGTTCCTTGAGGTGGGGAAAGAGTTGGGTGTTGATGAAGGCGAGGAGGTCGTCGCCCGTGATGCCTTCGGGATCAGCTGCCCAGGCCCGCCATTGGAGGTTTGCAGGGATGGGCGAGCGGTAGTCGTCATGCAGGAGTTCGAGTTCCTGGTCCTGGTCGTCGATGATCTTCAGGAAAAACATCCAGCAAAGCTGGGAGATGCGCTGGGCATCCCCGTCGATGCCGACGTCCTGGCGCATGATGTCCTGGATGGATTTGACGATGTTACGAACGGACATGGGATTCCTTTGGGCATACGGGGCAACAAACGGTAGGGGCCTATGCTGTTAGTCGTTAGGGTGCTCTGTGATGGCAATGATCGTGATTTGACTTCGCAAAGGCCCGTAACACCAGAAAATCCGGTAGGCCCCGGGCGTTTGGTTTTGGGCATAGGCCTCGAAGACCTTTTCGCCGGCAGGCCCGACGATGGCCGGATCGTCATAGGGGCGGGTGTTCAAACTCAGGTGACGCGGGTTGGCGTTGAGGTACTTCAGGGCTTTGACAACCTGCTTGAAGCGGCCTTCATTGGCGGTATCGGCTGCCAATGCTTTGAACTGGGCGGCAACAGGTGCCAGCCAATACAGCGGCGATTGTGCCGCCTGCTGGTTGCTTTCCGCCGGCTTTTCGTTGGTTGGCTGTTTCTTGGCACCCGGCTTGCGGCGGTCAGGTGTCATCGTCGTCCGGGTATGCGTCTAGGTCAGGACCAGTGACGAACCGGCCATCGGCGAGGGCGGCAAGGCCTTCCAACACCTGGGCTTTGGCCTGAGGGTGATGATCGAGCCACAACGTCCGGGTGGGCACCGCTTTGATGGGGTCGAGGAGGATCTGGCCAACCTCATTGCAGTAGACCTGGAAGCCGTCACACTGCGCCGGCACACGGCCGAGTGCCAGTCGTTTGCGGCTGTCCAACTGGACGACACTGTTATCCACCAATTTGAACCCCCCAACGGGCACCAGCTCCTGCACGGAAACCGGCTTGCCCTCGGGTTTGTTGGGAGCCACTTTCGGTTTACGCATCGTAGACCCCTCTCGTCGGGACAGTACTGGATTCTGGCATTGGCCTCCTGGCTGCGTCAAGTGGGTTTTACCCACTTGTTTCAATACCAGGTTCAGACTGCCTTCACATACAGGGCGGATTGGAGTTCGTGGACGGCGAGTTCGAAGTTGCTCCGACCCCCGAATTGTTTCACAAGCTGTACCGGCGTGCCCATTGCATCAAAGGGGGCGATCTGCAAAATGCGAGGATCACCGAGGCCTGTGGCGCCGACGTCCTGATACTTTTGCAGCAGGGCTTCCAGGACGGCTCGTGCCTGGTCACCGTATTTCGTGAAGACATCCCGCTTGCGGATGTTGTCGGCTCGCTCCCGGCGGGTGAGCGGTGGTTGGTCGAATGCCACGTGACAAATGAGATCGAAAGGGTCGAGATCCTTGCCGACTTCATCGGAAAGCGGGTCGAGCGGGAGGCCTTCGTCGACGAGTTCCTCGATGATGGCCTGCTTGCGCTGTGTCGTGTTCCACCGGCGGAGGAAATCATCGAGGCTGACGAAGTGCTGCTGCAGGGCCTTTTTCGTGAAGTCCCGCAAGCTCTCGGTGACCAGTTTGCCGTCGGCATCGAGGTATTCGACGCGTTCGGCGATGATCGTGGCGGCCACGCCGTCGACGTAGATCTTGCCCCGCTTCTCACCGCCACCCGGCCCGATGGCGATGTCGGGCGGTTCGCCATCGACGATCGTTTCATCCTCGCCCGGTTCAGGCGGGATCGGGTCGTCGTCATCCCCTGGCAGTGGCGGGTCGACGATGGGCGGGGTGATGGGATCATCTGCACCAGGCTCGTAGATCTGCACCGGTTCGCCATCAAAGTCGGGATCAGCGAAGTGATTGGTCGCTCCACGGAAATCGATGAGGGTGAAGTAGTACTTCTTGGTGTCCTCATGGACCCGGGTACCCCGCCCGACGATCTGCTTGAACTCGGTCATCGACGTCACGGCCCGGTCAAGGACGATGAGGCGGCAGGTCTGGGCATCGACTCCCGTAGAAAGCAATCGTGACGTGGTGACGATGACCGGATACTTCGCTTCTGGGTCGATGAAGTTGCCGAGCTGGTCGCACCCATCTTTGTCACCGCCGGTGATGCGCATGACGTAGCGGTGATTGTCGTCGCAGAGGTCCTTGTTTTCATTGATCAGGGCCTGGCGCATGCGGGCGGCGTGTTCCTGATCCACGCAAAAGACGATGGTCTTCTGGAAGCGGTCGCCGCTCTCCTTGAGGAAGTCGGTGACTTTCCTGGCCACGAGCTTGGTCCGTTCATCGAGGACGAGGGTCCGATCGAAGTCCTTCCGATTATAGATACGGTCCTCGATCTCGTCGCCGTCCCGATCCACCTTCCCCTTTTCAGGGCGGTAACCCTCGACGTCCACGTCGATATGGACCTTGACGACCTTGTATGGGGCGAGGAAACCGTCGTGGATGCCCTGTTTCAGCGAGTAGGTGTAGACCGGGTCCCCGAAGTAATCGATGTTCGAAACGTACTTGGTTTCCTTCGGCGTGGCAGTGAGGCCGATTTGGGTGGCCGCCGAAAAGTGGTCCAGGATCTCTCGCCAGGCGGAGTCTTCGGCGGCGCTGCCACGATGACATTCGTCAATGACGATGAGATCGAAAAAGCCTGGGGAGAATTCCTTGAAAAGCTTCTGGCGTTCCTCCGGACCGGTAATCGCTTGATATAGACCGAGATAGATTTCGTAAGAGGTGTCGATGCGCCGTTGTTTATCGAGGGCCGTGGGGATGTCGACTGCGGTGCCGTCAGACCGCTCGATCGTCTTGCTGTTGGCGCTGAGCTTGGCCATTGCTTTACCGAAGGGGCGGAAATCGTTGACCATCGTCTGATCGACCAGGACGTTGCGGTCGGCGAGAAAAAGGATGCGCTTTTTACGGCCGGACTTCCACAAGCGCCAGATGATCTGAAACGCCGTGTAAGTCTTGCCTGTGCCGGTCGCCATGACGAGGAGGATGCGGTCCTGTCCTTTGGCGATGGCCTCGATGGTGGCGTTGACGGCATTCACCTGGTAGTAGCGTGGGGCCTTGCTGCCGGCAACTTCGTAGTACTTCTGGAGGACGACCGCTTCCGCTTCGGGTGTCAGTTCTTTCCAGGTCCGGTATTTGGCCCAAAGTTCCTGTGGCGACGGGAATTCATCCAGGGCAAGGTTTGTTTCTTTGTCGGGGCTCAGGCCGGTTCGGTCATGAAAAACGAAGCCGTCGCCGTTTGAGGAAAAGACAAATGGGACGTTTAGAATCGTGGCGTAGTCGAGGCCTTGCTGCATCCCGTCGCCGACGCTGTGGTTGTTGTCCTTCGCTTCAATGAGGGCGATCGGAATGTTCGCTGCGTAGTAGAGGACATAGTCGGCAAATTTGGCTTTGCCACGGGTGACGAGTTTGCCCCGCACGATGATGCGACCCTTGGTGAAAAAGACCTCTTCACGGAGTTGCGTGTCCACATCCCAACCAGCCTGTTTGACGGCGGGGGTGATGAACTTGGTGCAGATGTCCCGCTCGCTAAGATCTTTCTTGTTCATTTGGTTCCCAGGTAGGGTCAAAAATACGTCCGACTGTCTCTGTATGGCGTGTCAGGTCCGGCTCCCGAAGTGATAAAAAGGAAAATACTGCCGATTACCGGCCAGCTTTGATCAATAGCGTATCATCGCAAGCTACTGTCATGGGCGGGCCAGCTCTCGACAAAAAGCCGGCTCCCCAGAGGGAGCCGGCTTTTTCGCACTAGTGTCGCTTACAGCGACGAGGCAATGACCTCGGCGATGTCTTTGACCTGGACGCTGTCTTTTTGGCCCAGTTCGTTGACGCCATCGTTCATCATCGTCAGGCAGAACGGGCAGCTGGTGCAGACGGTGCTGGCCCCGGTGGCGATGGCCTCTTCCGAGCGCTCCGTGTTGATCCGCTTGCCAATCGTCTCTTCCAGCCACATCCGGCCGCCACCGGCGCCGCAGCAGAAGCTCTTGTCCTTGCTGCGCGCCATCTCTACCGGCGCCGTCCCGCCACTGGCAGCGGCGATGATCTGCCGGGGCTGATCGTAGATGCCGTTGGCGCGACCAAGGTAGCAGGAGTCGTGGAAGGTAAAGGTCTCTTCCAGCTTTACCGTGGGCTTGATCGCCCCTTTGGCAATCAGGTCGGCGATCAACTCACTGTGGTGCATGACCGTATAGTTGCCGCCGAAATCGGGGAACTCGTTCTTGATCGTGTTGAAGCAGTGCGGGCAGGCCGTGACGACCGTCTTGAACTTGACCGTGTTCATGTTCTCGATGCACTGCTTGGCCAGGATCTCAGCCAGGTACTCGTTGCCGAGGCGCCGGGCCGTGTCACCGTTGCAAGTCTCGTTCTTGCCGAGGATGCCGACGCTGAGGCCCGCCTTGTCCATGATCCGGACGAGGGCTTCGGCGACCTTCTGGTTGCGGCTGTCGAAGCTGCCCGAGCAGCCGACGAAGAACAGGTAATCGACCTCGGCGCCGTTCTCCAGCACCGTGATCGGCAGCTCTTTGGCCCAGTCGCCCCGCTTGTCGTTGCCGATGCCCCACGGGTTGGACTGGTTTTCCAGGTTGCGCAGGGTGGTCTGGCCTTCGGGGGCGATGGCGCCCTCGTTCATGACCAGGTTCCGCCGCATGTCCATGATCATCGGCACATGCTTGATGTTCACGGGGCAGATCTCTTCGCAGGCCCGGCAGCTGGTGCAGGCCCAGAGGACTTCTTCGCTGATGACGCCGCCGACGAGAGCCGGACCCTGCCAATCACCTTTGTCGGGATTGGTGTCGAGCAGGTAAGCCTCTTTGTCGAGCAGGTGGTGCTTGAGGTCGAGGATCAGTTTCTACGCGCTGAGCGGCTTCAAGGTGTTGTACGCCGGGCACTGGTCCTGGCAGCGGCCGCACTCGGTGCAGGCAAAGGGGTCCAGGAGCTGTTTCCAGGTGAATTCCTCAATCTTGGTGACGCCGAAGCTCTCCTGGTCCTCGATATTGGCGATCGGCAGGAGCCGGGCTTTGGGTCCGAAGTCGATGAAAAACTCGTTGAACGGGGCGGCCAGCAGATGCATGTGTTTGCTGTTGGGGATGTAGACCAAAAAGCCCAGGATCATCGCCGCATGGGCCCACCAGTTGAAGTGGAAACCGATCTCCAACGCCGTCGTCGTGAAGTAACCGGCGAGGAACTGGCTGAGCGGGGCGCTGACGAAACCAAAGGCGTTCAGGTTCTCGGGGTGCAGGGCCCATTCATTGGCGAGCGTGCCGTAGTAGGTGACCATCAGGGAGAAAATCCAGGCGGCGATCAGGCCAGCTTCCGGGGCGGGCGGGTTCTGCAGGCCCGGGGGCTTCATGACGAAGCGGCGGTATGCCAGCATGGCGATGCCGAAGCAGACGAACAGGCCGAAGGCCTCGATGACGGACAGGGCGACGTTGGCGATGATGTTATGGCCAAGCATCGAGAAGTCCGGCACGAAGGCGCTGACGAAGTGGTTGAACGTCGCCAGGGAGAAGACGCAGAAGCCCCAGAAGACGAAGGCGTGGGCCACACCGGGGACCGGGTTCTGCATGACCTTGATCTGGCCGATGACGTTGACGATGGCGTTGACCACCCGTCGCGGCAGCTCGTCCATCCGGTTTTCGGCCTTGCCGGCACGGATCAGGCGGACCCGGCGGTTCATGACCTCACCGAATAGGCCAAAGCAGACGAACAAACAGATCGCTACGAGGATCTGCTCATACAGGCTCAGCATCAACTTCCTCCGATACGGCACGGTCCTGGGGGATACGACGGGATCTGACCGGCAACGCACTGCATTATACGCCGGCCAGGCCCTTCTGGGGGTCGCGTGCAGCGCGATCGCCCGCAGACAGCGGCGTTGACGCTTCGTGGACAGGCCGACCCCCGTGCGGCCGCTCACCCATGCCATCTGGCCCACCGGTACGGCAGGCTGCAGCGGGTGGAATGGTGACGCTGGCCGCGACGAACGAAGACGGGCGGGGGCGCGTTCGGCGACCATCGTCCGTATGCATCGACAGCGGCCTCCGGCTGCGTGGCGTGCCGGGTGATGAACAGCGTGACGACGGGGAGGCGATGCCATGGCGGTCCAAGGCCCTATGATCGGTCACGAGGCGCCGACCGCCAGGTCACAGTGGCGCAACGTGGGACGGGTGGAGCGTTGGGCGTCGCTCCTCGGCGGGACCCTCCTGGCTGTCTCCGGCGTCCGGCGGCCGGGGCTGAGCGGCATGGTCTTCCTCGCTGCCGGCGGCGGGCTGATCTACCGGGGCGCTACGGGTCACTGCCCGCTTTACGGGCAGCTGGGTGTCGGGACGACCAGCCATCTGGCGGACGGCCAGCCGAATCCGATGCTGGAGACTCCCCGGGCGGCCCATCTCGTCACGGCGATGACGATCCGCAAGTCGCCGGAGGAGCTGTACGCCTTCTGGCGCAATTTCGAGAATCTGCCGACCTTCATGCACCACCTCAAGTCCGTCACCGTGCTCGGGGAGCGGCTGTCCCATTGGGTGGCCAAAGCCCCCTTTGGGGCCAGCGTCGGCTGGGATGCCGAGATCATCGCCGACGAGCCCAATCGCCGGATCGCCTGGCGGTCCACGGCGGACGCCGATGTCGTCAATGCCGGTGACGTGCGCTTTGTGCCGGCTCCGGCGGGACGGGGGACCGAGGTGCGGGTCCACATCGACTATGTGCCGCCCGGCGGCAAGCTGGCGGTGGCGGTGGCCCGGTTGTTCGGCGAGGCCCCGGACCAGCGGGTCCGCGAGGATTTGCGGCGCTTCAAACAGATGATGGAAGCCGGTGAGGTCCCGACGACCGCGGGTCAGCCGACATGTCGGTGAGTGCCGTCGGCAGACTGCGGTATGGCAGAGACGTCGAGCCGCCAATGGCCGACAGGGAGACAGGACGATGAGGGCGGTTTGTTGGCGTGGCGTCCAGGACGTGCGGGTACAGTCGGTACCGGATCCCCGCATCCTCAATCCCCGTGACGCCATCATCCGGGTGACGGCGACTGCGATCTGCGGCTCGGACCTGCACCTGTACGACGGCTGTATCCCGACGATGCGCTCCGGCGACATCCTCGGCCACGAGACGATGGGCGAAGTGGTCGAGGTCGGCCCCGCCGTCAAGAACGTGGCCGTCGGCGACCGGGTCGTCGCCTCGTTCCCCATCTCTTGCGGCCATTGCTGGTACTGCGAGCAGACTCTGTTTTCCCTGTGCGACAACTCCAACCCCAACGCCCCGATGACCGAAAAGCTGTATGGCGCTGCCACGGCCGGGATCTACGGCTTTTCGCACCTGATGGGCGGATATGCCGGCGGTCAGGCCGAGTACCTGCGGGTCCCCTTTGCGGACGTCGGTCTGCTCAAGCTCGGTGAGACAAATCTGTCGGACGAGCAGGTGCTCTTTTTGTCCGACATCCTGCCCACGGCCTATATGGCGGCTGAAAACTGCAGTATCCGGCCCGGTGATACGGTCGCCGTCTGGGGCTGCGGACCGGTGGGACAGCTGACGATCAAATGCGCCTATCTGCTGGGCGCCGAGCGGGTGATCGCCATCGATGAGCAGCCCGAGCGGCTGGCCATGGCCCGCCAGCACGGTAAAGCGGACACGATCGACCACCTGCAGCAGGACACGCTGGAGGCGCTGGCCGAGATGACCGGCGGACGGGGTCCGGATGCCTGCATCGACGCTGTCGGTATGGAGGCCCACGGCACCGGGATCATGGGCCTTTACGACCGGACCAAGCAAGCGGTCTACCTGGAGACCGATCGTCCCAACGTGCTCCGTGAGGCGATCCACGCCTGCCGCAAGGGCGGCACCGTCTCGGTGCCCGGGGTGTACGGCGGGTACATCGACAAAGTGCCCATCGGGGCGGCCTTCAACAAGGGGCTGACGTTCAAAATGGGTCAGACCCACGTGCAACGTTACATGCAGCCCCTGCTGGACCGCATCAACGCCGGCGAGATCGATCCGTCCTTCATCATCACCCACCGGCTGAATCTGGATGACGCCGCCGCCGGCTATCGGACCTTTCAGCAAAAGGCCGACGGCTGCATCAAGGTCGTGCTGAAGCCCTAGCCGGGCCGTCGGCACGGCGTGAACGGGCGTTGGGACGGATCGCAAGAGGACCGGCGGCGCGGGTTTGCCGGTGGAGGAGGTGCACACGTGGGCAAAGGGATGTCGATAATCCGCGATATGGGATTGGGCGCCGGGCTGATGTTTCTGTGGGATGGCGAGTCGGGTCGCCGCCGGCGGGCCCGGGTCCGCGACCGACTGATCAGCACGCTGAGCGACACCGAGGATGCCATCGGCAAGACGGCCCGGGACGTGGGCAACCGCCTGTCCGGCTCCGTCGCCGAGGTGAAGGCGCAGCTGCTGCAACAGGAGCAGGTCGATGACGGGGTGCTGACGGCCAGGGTGCGGGCCCGCCTGGGCCGGGTGGTTTCCCACCCCCATGCCCTGACGGTCGAGGCCGCCAACGGCCGGATCATCGTGCGGGGACCGATCCTCGCCGATGAGGCCACCGATGCGGTGGCCGCCGTGATGGCCGTCAGGGGGGTCCGGGGCGTGGACAACCAGCTGGACATGCATGACAGTCCCGGCGACGTGCCCGGACTGCAGGGCGAAGGCCGGCGCATGGGCCGCACGGCGGGGACGATGCCGGAAACCCGGACTCCCACCAGCCGGATGATGACCGGCCTCCTGGGCGGCCTGCTGACGCTGTCGGGGATGCGCCGGCGGGGCCTGATCGGCACCCTGCTCGGAGCCGGCGGCATGGCGCTGCTCTATCGGGCCGTCTCCAACCAGGGCCTGCAACAACTGATCGGGCTGGGGACGGGCCATCGGGCCATCGATTTCCACAAGACGATCACCATCCATGCCCCGGTGGAGCGGGTCTTCGCCCTGTGGAGCAACCCTGAGAACTTCCCCCGGTTCATGTCGCACCTGCAGGAAGTACGCCGCATCGACGACCGGCGCCACCACTGGATCGCCAAGGGTCCGGCCGGGGTGCCGGCCGAATGGGAGTCGACAATCACCCGCCTGGAACCCAACCGCATCGTCGCCTGGCAGAGCGCCCCCGGCTCGCTGGTGGACAATGAGGGGATCCTCCATTTCGAAGCCATGGGAGAGGGCCGCACCCGGGTGGACATTCGCCTGGCCTATCACCCGCCGGCCGGTGCCATCGGGCATGCGGTCGCCACGCTGTTCGGGGCTGATCCCAAAACAGCGATGGACGAGGACCTCATCCGCTTGAAATCCCTGCTGGAAGACGGTAAGACCACTGCCGACGGACAGCGGGTGACGATGGACGAGATCGGCGTCGCCCGGACCGGCGAGGGGATCGCCCAGTCGGCCCGTCAAGGCGCCCAGCAGGCCACCGCGCAACCGGCCCAGACCGGCGCGATGACGCAGCCGGGCGGCTCGACATCCGGATCGCCGGCACGCTCACTGCTGAGCCAGCCGCAGGGTGCGGCGGGACAAGGGCAGGGTGTGTCGGGCCAGCCGCATGAGGCACAAACCGGGCAACCCCAGGGGCAGCAGACCGACCCGCGTCCCGGTCAGCCACAGGGATCGCCAGGGCAGCCGCAGGGGCCTCAGCCCGGGCCGCGCCAGGGTCCCTGACCCGCCTGGTACCCCATCCGCATTGCGTCATGACACCCCCCAATGGCGCCCGGCCGGCGACACGATCGCCGGTCGGGCACGCCGGATTCAGGAGGCCGCTCATGCTCGACGATCAGGCAAAAATGGGCGGCCATCCGCAAGGCGGGGGCGGTCACCCGTCCAACGCCCTGCAACGGCGCTCGGTCCACATCCCCGTCACCCATGCCGTGCTGGACGGGGATCTCGTCCTGCCGACGGTGCCGGGCGGGCTGGTCCTGTTTGCCCACGGCAGCGGCAGCAGCCGGCGCAGCCCCCGCAATCAGGCCGTGGCTGCACAGTTGCATGCCCATGGCCTGGGGACGTTGCTCTTCGACCTGCTCACCCCCGATGAGGACATCATCGACGAGGTCAGCCGGCAGTTCCGCTTTGACATCGAGCTGCTGGCGGATCGTCTGGTACAGGCGACCGATTGGTGTCTCGATCAGCCGACGCTGGCCGATCGGCCCATGGGCTTTTTCGGGGCGAGTACCGGGGCGGCGGCCGCTCTGATCGCAGCGGCCCGGCGACGGGACGTGATCCGGGCCGTGGTCTCCCGGGGCGGTCGGCCGGACCTGGCCGCTGACTGGTTGCCGCAGGTCAAGGCGCCGACGTTACTGATCGTCGGCGGCAACGATGAACCCGCGATCCGGCTGAATCAGCAGGCCGCCCAGCGGATGACCTGTGAACGGCGCATCGCCATCGTTCCTCGGGCCACCCACCTCTTTGGCGAGCCCGGGGCCTTGGAGGCGGTGGGGCAGCTGGCGAGCGATTGGTTTGCCGGCCAACTGACCAGCGGGCAGCTGCCGCAGGTTTCCTAGCGCATTTAAGGAGGGCTGCGGATGGCACGGCGAGGCTTCGGCGCCTGGATGCTGATCGGCGGGGTGGGCTTCGTCGGCTGGTGGCTGTGGCGTCAGTATGGCCGGATGGACCTGACGGACCGGACGGTGCTGATCACCGGCGGGTCACGGGGGCTGGGCCTTGTTCTGGCCCGCGACTTTGCCGCCGCCGGGGCGCGCGTGGCGATCTGTGCCCGTGATCCTGTGGAGTTGGAACGGGCCGAGTTCGACCTGCTCAGGCGCGGCGCCACCGTGATGAGCGTGACCTGTGACGTCACCCAAGCCGCCGAGGTCTTGGCACTCGTCGCCACGGTGCATGCCCGCTTTGGTCCCATTGACGTGCTGGTCAACAACGCCGGCATGATCCAGGTCGGCCCGGTTGAGACGCTGACCATCGACGATTTCGACGCCTCGCTGGCGATCCACGTCATGGCCCCGCTGTACACGATCCTGGCCGTCCTGCCGGACATGCAGGCCCGTCGGGCGGGGCGGATCGTGAACATCGCCTCGATCGGCGGCAAAGTCAGCGTGCCGCACCTGCTGGCCTACAGCACCGGCAAGTTTGCGCTGACCGGGCTGTCCGAGGGGCTGCGGGCAGAGCTCGCCAAAGACGCCATCCAGGTGACAACGGTGATCCCCGGCCTGATGCGGACGGGCAGTCCCAGGCAGGCGCTTTTCAAGGGCCAGCACCAGCTGGAGGCGGCCTGGTTCACCGTGATGGATTCCCTGCCGCTGACGTCGATGAGCGCCGAGCGGGCCGCCCGCCAGATCGTCCGGGCCACCGTACACGGCGACGCCGAGGTGATCCTGTCGGCACCGGCCAAAGTGGCGGCCCTGTTCCACGGGCTGTTCCCGGGTCTGACCAGCGACCTGCTCGGCTTGGTCAACGCCTGGTTGCCCGGACCCGGCGACACCGGCCACGATCAGGTGAAGGGCAGGGACAGCGGCTCTGCCCTGACGGAGTCCTGGCTGACGTGGCTGACCCGGCAGGCCGCCAGACAGAACAACGAAATGGCCGGCTGAGCCTCAGTTCTGCGCCGTCTCCCGATGGATGGCGACGACCTTCCACAAGCCGCCGTCCTGCTTGAGGAAGCGCACCTGCCAGGGCCTGTGGGCCCGGATGGCCGGGGTCATCGTCGTCTCGACCACGTCGCCGGTGCGGATGACGGGCGTTTTGAGATACCGGTGATCGA
>JACMPN010000143.1 GCA_014377495.1 Candidatus Sericytochromatia bacterium | reverse complement strand
GCCAAGGTCGGTGGAGGTGGAACCGGCGGATTTGGCCGGCGTGCCTGCGTCCAGGTTGGCCAGCGTCGCTTTCGTGGCGCCGTCACGGTACCCGTCATAGTGGTCCCAGAGAGCCCGCCAAGTCGCTGCAAACGCAGTTTCATCGAACGTGTGACCTGCGCCGAGGGAATCCATCAGGGCGAGTGCTTGGGCTCCATAGTGAGTCTGTCCGCCAGCAGGCTGACCGCCGTGGTAACCCTTGACCGGCGGCGACCGCAACTCGACGACCCGCCCATACTCGCTGGCGATCACGGCCGGGTCATAGTTCCAATGCACGGGCAGTGCCAGGGAATCGGCGATCAGCGAAGCCTGCAGCAGGGTTGCCAGACGGTTATCGTGTGTCATAAGGAGCTCCAGCGCATATAAAGAGATGGGCGGGGTATCTCAGGCCACTGTATCAAGGGAATGGCGGCCTGTGTGTCGTGATGCGGTAATCGTGTCGCCATGCGGCTGACGCTATTTCCAAAATCAGCCGTATGGTGTACCAGTTTCAGCACTGCGACATGGCGTAGCAGGGCTTTGGACGGGATACAGCCGCAGTGCAGGCAGTCGCCGCCCGAGGCTTCCCGTTCGATGGGGGTGACGCTCATACCGAGCTGCACGGCCCGGATCGCCACGACGTAGCCGCCAGGCTCGCCACCGACGACGCTCAGGTCGATCATGCGGCATCCTCTGTCACATCCACCAGCAATCGATAGGGGGATTCCAAGCGCGCCCGCACCCGATGCAGAAAGGCCGCGCCGGCCACGCCGCCAATGAGACGATGATCGGCGGACAGGGTCACCCGCATCCGCTGTTCGATGTCGATGTCGCTGTCCCGGACGACCGGCCCGGCCTGGATGCTGGCAACGGCCAACACCGCCGACTCGGGCGGTGTGATGATCGCCGTAAAGGACTCCACCCCGGACGCCCCCAGGTTGCTCACGGTAAAGACCGCATCCCGCATGGCATCGGCACTCAAATGCCCCTTCCGGGCGGCCTGGATCAGCTGGCGAGCCCGCCGGGCCAGTGTCGGCAGCGGCGTCCGATCGGCATTGCGGAGGACGGGACTGATGATGCCACCTTCAGGCGTGGCCACGGCGATCGCCACATGGATGCCGCTGACCGGCTCGAACCCCGCATCGGTCCATCGCCGGCACAGGTCCGGCGTTTCGCTCAGGGCCAGGGCCACGGCCTTGATGACCAGGTCGTTGATGCTAATCGCACTGTCCGGCGGCAGCACGTCGTTCATGTCGGCCCGCAGGGTCAATGCGTGATCCATGGTGATGGGCACGGTCACGTAAAAGTGGGGGATCGTCTGTTTGCTGATGGCCATCAGCCTGGCAACCGCCCGTTGAGAGCGGCTCATCGGAATCGCCGTCTGGCTGGTTGCCACAGGATCCGGGGGCTGGGGTTCCGGGGCTGGGACCGGGGGCCGGGATTCCTGACCCGGGGCTGAGGGCTCTGGCTCCCCGTGGACGGTCGGCGCAGACGGTTGAGGTACCGGGGAGGCGGCGGCATCGGCCGGCGGCATGGGTGGCAGCATTGGCCCGGGGACGGGCTGTGTCGTTGGCATGTGGGGCGGAGCTGCCTGCCGTCGTGTTTCCGGGGATTTGGTGACCTCAGCAGCCTCGACGTCGGCCTTGATGATCCGTCCCCCTGGTCCGGACCCGGTGATGCCCGACAGGGAGATCCCCCGTTCCTGAGCCAGCCGCCGGGCGAGGGGAGACACTTTGATCCGGTCTTCCCGTCCCGTTGGCGGGGCCACTTCGGCCTCGGCCATCGACGCCGGCATGGGACCCCCGGCCTGCGAACGGGGTTCCCGACCTTCCCGGCCGGGCGTCGTCTCAGGACCTGTCTTGGCATGCGTGACGACGGCCGATCCGGCACCGGCTGCCTCTTTAACGGGGATGGCCTCCCCGCCTTCGCCTGCTCCGATCGGCATGGGCGCCGTTCGGTCAGGCAGGGCCGCATCGGTGGTGATGGTGGCGATCGGCGTGCCCACAGGAACCCGGTCGCCTTCGTTGGCCAGCAGCTTGTCGACGGTGCCACTGGCAAAGGACTCGATCTCGATGGTCACCTTGTCCGTTTCCACCTCGGCGATGGGCTCACCGCTGCGGACCCTGTCACCGGGGTGCTTCAGCCATCGGGCGAGCACCCCGGACGTCATGTCATAGCCCATTTTGGGCATGATCACGTCACTGGCCACAGCTGCCTCCTCGCTCCCACCAGGGTCCGGGCGACTTGGGCCACCTCGTCGTCACCAGGCATGGCCAGTATCTCGAGTGTGCGGTTGTATGGCAGCGGCACTTCTTTGGCGGCGACCCGGGCCACGGGGGCATCCAGACTGTCGAAACAGGCTTCCTGGATGCGAGCGGCCACCTCGGCGCCAATGCCAAAGCTGCGCCAGGATTCCTCGGCGACGATCACCCGGTTTGTCTTGGCGACGGATTCATAAACAGGGTTCATGTCCAGGGGGCGCAGGCAGCGGAGGTCGATGACCTCGGCGTCGATCCCTTCTTTGGCCAGAGTCTCGGCAGCGGCCAGACAGGCCAGCAGCACCCGGGAATAGCTGACGAGGGTAACGTCGCTGCCTTTCCGCCGAACGACCGACCGGCCGAATGCCATCGGCACGTCAGGCTCGGGGACCGGGCCCTGTGTGCTGTAGAGCAGGCTGTGCTCGATGAAGACCACAGGATCCGGATCTGCGATGGCCAGCTTCAGCAACCCGTATGCATCCCCCGCAGTCGCCGGGGCAACGACCTTGAGGCCGGGTACATAGGCGAAGTAAGTGTCAAAAACCTGGGAATGGGTAGCGGCGAGCTGCCCCCAGCCCGATACCGTACGGATGACGAGCGGTACGGTGATCTGGCCGTTATACATATAGTGCAATTTGGCGGCATGATTGACGATCTGATCGATGGCCAGCAGGGCGAAGTTCGCCGTCATCAGCTCCACGACCGGACGCTGACCGGCCATCGCCGCCCCCACGGCGAATCCGACGATGCCCCCTTCGGCGATGGGCGTGTCCTTGACCCGGTTCTCGCCATAGTCTGCCAACAGGCCTTTGGTCACGGCATAGGCCCCGCCATAGGCGCCGATGTCCTCACCCATGAGGAACACCCGGTCGTCATCGTCCAACGACTGGCGCAGGGCCCGGCGCAACGCCTCCCGATAGGTCAGGTCCGGCACGGCATCACCTCCTTTCCGAAAAAGCGGCCTCCAGGGGGACGGGGCGGGCGTAAATGTCCTGCATCAAAGTGTCCGGACTCGGATCCGGCGACTCTTCGGCAAAGGTCACAGCATCGTCAATCACCCGCATCACGCCGACCTCGATGTCGTGGAGGGTACCGTCGTCGGCCCGCTTGGACTGTTTCAGCCGTTCGGCCAATCGGATGATTGGATCCCGTTCCCGCCACGTCGCCACCTCGTCACGGTGCCGGTAGGCTTCAGGATCGGCCATCGAGTGGCCGCGTAACCGGTAAGTGTCGCAGACGAGCAGGGAGGGCCCATCGCCCCGGCGGGCCAGGGCGACGGCGTCGCTGACGGCCTCATGGACGGCCACGGGATCCATGCCGTCCACCCGCAGCCCCGGCATGTCATAGGCGACAGCCCGCTTGGCGATGTCCTCCTGGGCGCCGGCGCGGCTGAGTGCCGTGCCCATGCCGTAGCGGTTGTCCTCACAGATGAAGACCACCGGCAGCCGCCACAGGCTGGCCATGTTCAGGGCTTCGGGCCAGTAACCGTGTTGGGTGGCCCCGTCGCCGAAGAAATCCAGCACGACGGTTTTGGCGCCCTGTTGTTGTCGGGCAAAGGCCATGCCGACGGCGATCGGCACGTGGCCGCTGACGATGGCGTGGCCGCCCCAGAAGTGCCGTTTGGCATCGGCCAGGTGCATCGAGCCGCCACGCCCGCCACAGCAACCGGTGGCCTTGCCGTAGAGCTCCGCCATGACGGCCCGGGGCGAGAGCCCGCGGGCCAGGGCATAGCCGTGATCCCGGTAGTGACCAATGACGTCGTCATCGGGTCGGGTAGCCCGGATGGCGCCGACAGCGATGGCTTCTTCACCAATGTAAAGGTGGAGAAACCCACCGATCTTCCCATAGGCGTACATTTCGCCGGCCCGCCCCTCAAAGCGGCGAATGAGCAGCATCCCCCGATACATTTCGAGCGGATCGACGGATGCCATGGGCCCTCCAGTCCACCTGCAGGGCGCAAGCCCTCGTTATGACTGCTCCGGGGCCTGTGCCGACGGAGGCGTGGGCCATTATACGTGGCTCTGAGGGAATGGCGAGTGTCGGGCCTGGCCGGATATGGCATCATGGACGCTACTCGGCCGTTGCGCAACGGCAGCGAAGGGAACCCCATGATCGCCACAGACAAAGACTCCATCGGCAAGGCCATTGGCCGCATTGCCAGTGGGCTGTACATCATCACGATCCGGCTCGGTGAGCGCCCCAGCGCGTTTCTCGGTTCCTGGGTGCAGCAGGCGAGCTTTGAGCCGCCCATCCTCTCCGTCGCCATCAAAGCCGGTCGCCAGACGCAGGAACTCTTCGAGGACGGCGCCCATTTTGCCGTGAACATTATCCCCAATGGCGACACGGCGCTGATGAAGCACTTCGGCCGGGGCTTCGGTCCCGATCAGGACCCGTATGAGGGCATGGCCGTGATCCGCGGGGTGACGGGCGTCGAGCTGCTGCCTCAGGCCGTGGCGGACCTGGAATGCAAGATCGTCGCCTCGCAGGCGGTGGGGGACCACGTCATCTACTTCGGCGAAGTCATCGCCGGACGGCTGAATCCCGACGTCAAAGACCCCGCCGTGCATATCCGCAAGTCCGGCTTCCACTATTAGCGGGGGTCTGGGGCGGCTGATTGTGGCCCGCCTGCAGACCGGAACCCGGCTGAGCGCCAGTCGGAGCTGTCGCCAGAACCCGATCCGGATGGCGACCACGCCGAGCCACCGCAGCCCCCCTCTGCTGGCTGTTGGTTACTCCGGCTTAGATCTCTTTTAAACCAAGGTGGCGCTGTTCAATTCCCTGGCGATGAGATCAGCCAGGAATTGGGCCATGGCCTCGATGGTCTCGCCATCCCGACCTTCCAGCATTACCCGCACGAGCGGCTCGGTCCCGGAAGCCCGCACGAGGACCCGACCGTCGCTACCCAGATCGGCGCAGACTTTGTCGACGGCCATCGTGATGGCGGGGATTTCGGCCCAGCGGGTCGGGTGTTCGGCTTTGACGTTGATCAGTATCTGGGGAAAGCGGGTCAACAACAGGTCCTGCACCGGTTTTCCAGCGAATTTGAGGGCGCAGAGCAGCTGGATGGCCGTGATTAGGCCATCGCCAGTCGTCTGCAGATGCCGGAAGATGACGTGTCCGGACTGCTCGCCGCCCAGTTTGGCGCCGATCTTGTCCATGGTTTCCAGCACGTACCGGTCGCCGACCTTGGCCCTGTGCATGCGGACCCCCTGGGCCTGCAGTGCCGATTCCAGGCCCATGTTGCTCATCACGGTGGCCACGACGTCGGTTTCGGCGGCCAGCGAGGGCAGATAGGACCGGCAGAGGTACATGATCTGATCGCCGTCAAGGACGATCCCACCGGGAGCGACGGCCAGGACACGGTCACCGTCGCCGTCAAAGGCGATGGCGATGTCGGCCCGGGTCTCCGCCAGCACTTCGGAGACCCAGGCGAGATGGGTCGAGCCGCAGGCGTCGTTGATGTTATTGCCGTCCGGCGCATCGGCGATGACG
>JACMPN010000142.1 GCA_014377495.1 Candidatus Sericytochromatia bacterium | reverse complement strand
TTCATCCGGGAAAGGGTGCTTGCAGAAGCTGAGGTGCAGTTTGCAGCATGACGACGTGGCCTACGTTCAGCACATGTTGCTGAACGCCACCAAAGTCGTCAGCCGGGCGAAGAATCTTGACCGGTCCACTTTTGACGCCAATGAAGACCTGCAGATCATCTTCTCGCACCTGATCCAGACGATCGGGGAATCCGCCCGTCGGGTGTCGCCCGATTTCCGGGGCAAGTACACCGTTTGAGCCCCATTTTTTTCTGTGTTCCCGCACGTTGGCCTGTTTCATCAAAACGTTCGAGCCAGGGATAGCCCACAGCCTCACGCTGACATTTCTGCCCACCACGCCGAGGGTGTTTTGGGGCTTAGGCTACAGTCGAGCCCTTCCTTGAACTTTTTTGCAAAGGAAGAGGGCGGCCAGGTTGCCCTGACCGCCCTAAAATGTAGGTATGCGCCGAACAGGATTCGAACCTGTGACCTACGGCTTCGGAGTTCATTGCTATGACTTGCTTTCGGGGTTCGCATGGGTCCGCATCTGTCTGCCTGAGACTGTTTCGGGAATCGTCTAATTTCCGCAGGAGTCCGCGTCCTGCTGGTGTAGTTCGCCCGCTTGGCTACAGTTTGGCTGCAGTAGATGGTGGCCACGTCGCCTTCGCGAGCCCATGGTAGGCGATTCCCGAACCGGCTATCATGCAAAAAACTGGCTGTCCTCACCGTGGCACGTCACCGGTATCGGGTTGCACGAAACACTGGGGTAAGATGGTCTTGGGGCCGTATCGCTGAAGGGCAGGATCGATCAGGTTGTCCGAATGGATCGACAAAGGGGCTGTCGCTGACCGCCACCGGAAGTGGCGTGTCCCGAAGTTGGACCTTTCCCGGTCGGTCCTTCCAGATGACCCGGGCCGGACGGTGACGTGGTCTTGCTGGTGGCCATTGTGTTGAGACTGATGAGCACAGATACCCTCATGGTCGAGATATGATGCCAGCAGAAGAATGTTGGTCAAGAGGGGCAAAGATGGGCCGTAAAGCGCAAGAGCAACGGCAGAAGACAAAGCAAGCAATTGCTCGCCGTTGGCTCTCTGAAGCCGAAGTCACGCGCCTCGCGAGTGAAGCGACGTACAAGGGCAGTCCTTATCACAAGCGAAATCCCGGTGATTTTAAATTGGATCCGCCTCCGTCACCCCGACCAGACGCTACGCTTTGCGACGAAGCCCAAGTTTTTACCATAGCCAAGGCGACCGAGCTCTTTGGCCTAGCTATTCAGGCTGGGCTTGCGAGCATTGCAACGACTTCAGAGGGCCTGCCAAAGAGATTTTGGGTGGTAGATACCACTTCCGGCCATGTTTTCGAAGCAATGGATGGTGGCAACAGACAGTATCACGGTTACCCGGTGCGACAAACCAATCCAACCTTCCACGACGTCTCAGCGGCCTGGGGGCAACGTAGTGACTGAGTTTGATCTGAGCGTTCACGACTGGATCGGAGGCATGGCCGCTGATCCGGAGTCGTCCGCAACACTTGCGTCACTGCGGATAAAGGTGGGTCATCCCGCTATTACTGTCACAGAGATTGAAGATCTCCTACTGTCACATACCGTGCGATCGCATATCTATGTGCCCCTGTTTCCTGTTGCGGTCTGGTTCCTTGCGAATTGGTGGCGCCTACGCTGGGAGCCGCGTCCAACTGATCAAGCCCGGATGAGCGTATGGCGCCAGGTGCATTCGATGGCATCAATTGGTGGGGGCTATGCTTGGCCCGCATTAGAGTTTGCCAGCGATGGAGAATTCATTAACGCTTATCATGTTGCGGAGGAAACCGCTGATGTTTCGGCGATTCGCTATCTCCGACAACTATCTGAGGATATTCCGGCACATGATTTCGAGCAGGCAATTGATACGTTTGCTGATATCGTACAGGGTCGGCTACATGCTCTGATACCGTCTCATCGGGACATCAGGGAACTTCTTTGTGAACTGCGAGAGGAACGTGCGAACCCCGTGTTGGCGCAAGCATGCCGACTTCAGGCTTTGGCCGGGATAGATCCTGGCGATGCATCGGAGAGTTGGCTTGAGGAAGCAGCAAAGCTGGGCAACCTTACTGGTATGACGGCCCTCGATGAGGTAATGGCTGTGCTGCCCAGCTTGGGCGATAGTCTCGATGCCGCAATGCAAGCGGTGCTTGATCTTCGCCAATCTCCAATCGAGCTGGATCTCACCTGTGCAACCGGCCTGCCACTTCCTTCACTTGACCGATTTCGCCCCTGGAAGAATGGAGCTGTGGCGGCGGCTGCTTTCCGAGGTCGTCTTGGTTTAGGCCATGGGCCAATTAGTAACAAGAGTCTTGGCGATCTTTTGGGCGTAAAGTTGCCGTTGACCGAAATTCCTAGAAATCGCCAACGGTCCCTTGTCGGTGGCTATCGGGCCGGCGGCAACAACGGCCATGCACGGGCAATCATCCCTAGCCCTCAACCCGAAAGTCAGCGATTTTTTCTTGCAAAGTTGATCGGGTGTACGCTTACCATGCAAGCCGATCAAAGTGTTTTGCCGGTTACGTCGGCAGGCACGGCCCTTCAGAAATTTGAGCGCTCCTTCGCACAGGAATTGCTCTGTCCGTGGACTGAGCTAGAGGCATTCACCGATCAACATGGAACGGATGCAGAGGGTATCGCTGATGCTGCCGAGTACTTCAATGTGTCTGAGTGGGTTGTCATGACGACTTTAGCCAATAAGAAGGTGTTGTCACGGGATCGCTTGCCGAACGTATGAAGTGTTCCAATTACCCCTGTGCTGAAAGCAGGCCGGTATGGAATTTGCGCAACGAGTTCGGAAATTCTGTAGTTCCGGATTGCCGATCGCTTTGAAAAAGTAGTCGGTTATGGCCCAATAAAATTCGGCTAAGGATTTTGTCGTTGCGGGAGCCCACTCCCCGCACGTGGCCCACACTTGCCGGCTCCCACAACGCCCCACGGACCGACGACCACGCGACGGCGTCGCCAGTCTGCCGCCGCTTGGCAGGTCCCCCAAAACGCCTGAAATCGGCCGTGTAGGTTAAGAAGTCCGCCGATGTCGCCTGAGATGATGAGACGAGGATCGCTGCGTTCACCGGCGATCAGTCGTAATCGGCAACGTATCAAGGTATCAGGTCGCCGTACCCCGTCGTGACGGGGTAGGAACGGTTCGCTAGACTGGGGCTACGAACTTTGACAACGGGCCTTGAACTCAGCCGGCAGCAGCACTGCGCCCGGCTGACGGATTGCCTGTCGGGCGACGGCCTCGACATAGGCGACGGGATCGATCCCGGACAACTTGGCCGACTCGAAGAGGGTATAGCAGACCGCCGCAGCCTCGATGCCAAGCCGGGACTTCGAGCCGTAGTGGGTTTTGCGGCCCACGACCATGCCTCTGAGCGAGCGTTCGGCTGCATTGTTGTGGATCGGGACCCGGGGGTCATCCAGGAAAACAGTCAGTCCCGCTTTCAGGGATTGCATGTAGGCGAGCGCTCTGCCAAAGAGGCTGCGTGGCAACGCTTTCTGTGCCTTTGACCACGCAAAGAGGGCGTCGACCAGCGGGCGTGAAAGGCTCTCACGGAGATGGGCGCGCAGATCCAGCGTGCTCTCGTCCCCAATGGGACCGGCACGGTGCTCGACGTGGAAGAGGAGGCCGATCAGATCGATCGCCGTCTGACCTTCCGGGTAGTGGTTCAGCGCCTCGACGAACTTTCGCCTGACGTGGGCCCAGCAGTTTGCCAGTCGGAAGCGGGGCGGCGGTTGGCCCGTTTCCAGGCATTTTTCCTGCCGGCCATCCTGGCTGAGCGAACCGTAGACCCTGTACCCGTCGGCGACGACGGTACCCGCGTATCCCGCCAGCACGAGCTTGGCCGCCTCATTGGAACGGCTGTCGAGAATGTGGTAAGCGGCCAGGCTCGGGGTCGAGATGCCCCAGGCGTACCAGCGTTTGCGCTCGCCGCTCTGGTCACCGGCCAGAAAGTGCCAGTGCGTCTCGTCGGCGTTCACGACCGGCGCAGACAGGATCTCGGCACACATGGCCTGATACGTCGGGCGGAGGTGTGGCAGCAAGGCTCGGACCTGATCCCAGAGGGTCTGGGGAGACACCTTCAGCCCCATCCGGGCAAACCGTCCGGCCTGGCGGCTCAAGGGCAGATGATCCAGGTACTTGTCGGCGGCGACGTGAACGGAAAAGGAAATGCTGTACCGTCCGCCGGCCTGCAACTTCTCGGGTGCGGGCGCCGTCAGCACGCAGGCGTTGCAGCGGCAGCGATACTTGAGCCGACGATGGCGCACCAGCACCACCTGGGATTGCATGATCGTGATCTCCTCGGAGACTTCGGCCTGGTCACCCATGGGCTCAACCGTGCCATGGCATTGCGGGCAGGTCCGCTGATCGTCGGGCAAGGGGTGATCCTGATCGACGACGAGCAACTGCAATTGCTCGCTGGGACCGTGCCCCCGGCGCTTCTTGTCGGGTTTGCCCGCGT
>JACMPN010000141.1 GCA_014377495.1 Candidatus Sericytochromatia bacterium | reverse complement strand
GACAGCAGGCTGGACTGGCGGCGCTTTTCACGGCGATCCGGATGGCCGTACGGGCCACCGCCATGTACAGCGCTGCGGAAATGTTTTTGCCCGAGACGTCGCCGACGAACAACGCCAGCCGCCCGTCGTCCATGCGGATGACATCGTAGAAATCACCGCCCACCTCCAAGGCGGGTTGGCAGGTGCCAGCCAAATCGATGCCGGCCATCCGGGGCATGTCCTGGGGGAAAAACCCCTGCTGGATGCGATGGGCAATCTCCAACTCCTGGCGCAACTTTTGGCGCTCTTCGATCTCGATCAGTTGCCGGGCGTTGCGCACGGAGATGGCCGTCTGGTTGGCAATGGCGTTGAACAGTTCCAGATCCAGGGGCGCAAAGGTCTTGGCCGTCGCCTGTGAGCTGACGTGGATGGCGCCGAGCAACTCGTCTTGGGCGATCAGCGGCACGCACATGACGCTCTTGACCCCCATGGCCAGCACGCTGTGTGAAATCGACTCGCCGCCCGACTCGACATCGAGCAGGCATAAGGGCTCACGGGTCGCAAAGACCCGCAATACGGAGGTCATACTGATCCCGCCCGGAGTCCCCCGCCAGCGCCGGCAACTGGGCTGGCCCCCTTCGGAAAGGATCACGACGGCCCGCTCCGCCTGCGTCAGGGTGATCACCTGCTCCAGCAGGGCGTCGAGCATGGAGTCAAGATCCAGTGCCGACGCCACCACTTTGCCAAGGTGATTGAGCATCTGCAGCCGCTGGCTCTTGGCCTCGGCTTCGGCCACCAGGACGGCGTTCGCCAGCAGTATGCCGCTGAAACGAGCCATGGCCACGACGATCGGCACCTGCTCTCTTGCCGCTGGCCCGATCCCGGTCAGGCACAACAGTCCGAGACGCCCGCCCCCGCCTTCGATGGGCAGGTTGATCAGCCCATCGGGCGGCAACGGCTCCCCCGACGGCGGTGCCGCCTGGGCCCGCCGGCGCATGGCCTCGACATCCCCACCGGCCGTGTCACGACTCCAAAACGCCAGCACGTCGTGACCGGTCCCGTCCACGAGAATGGCCTGTTGCGCCTGCAATACCGTCACCGCCTGCTCGATCAGCAAGGTATAGAGCTGGGCCGGTTGCAAACCGGACGCCGCCTGTTGAATGAACGCCTGCAGCGAATCGAGGCTCACCGGGCGGCGGCGCGGTCCATGGTCCTGCCAGGCGGTCAGACGTGCCTGCAGGTATGGGTTCGCCTGGCCGCTGATACAGGTCTCGGCTTGCTGCTGCAATTGGGCCGCCCGCACCGGATCATCGTGGCAGCCGGGCAACAAAGCGAGCAGCGTCAGGGCCTCCTGCCAGGGATTGTCCAGTT
Source organism: Candidatus Sericytochromatia bacterium (assembly GCA_014377495.1). Classification (GTDB taxonomy): domain Bacteria; phylum Cyanobacteriota; class Sericytochromatia; order JACMPN01; family JACMPN01; genus JACMPN01. Next base: position 8,514 of record JACMPN010000141.1, on the reverse strand, counting down.
CTCGGGCGATGGTGAGGGCCTGTTCGAGATACGTCCGCGCGGCACTGACCGCAAGCCGGTCACTGGCTATCAGCCCCAATTGGCGGCAGGCGTAAATCTCTTTGATGCGGGCTGCGGTATCCGGTGCCATCGCCATGGCCAGGGCCTCTCCGGCAAGTGCCGCGGCGGCGGGCCACTGGCGGCGGCGGCGAGCCACCTCACTCAGACCGATCAGGGCCTCGGGCACGGTAAAGGCGATACCAAAGGACCGTTCCATGGACAGCACCTGCTGAAAATGGCGCTCGGCCTCGTCGTCTTGGCCCTGCTCCAAGCAGACCCTGCCCCAAATCTCGTGGTACCGGCTCGTGAAATAGGGCAGGCGGATGACCCCGTCCAGGGAAATGCCGTATTGAATGGCCTTCAGGGCTTCATCGAACTTGCCGCAAGTGGTCTGAATGCGAGCCAGGGCCAGGTAGATTTCCCGCTCGAGGACCGTGCCCTGGCCGCATTTGCGGGAGTGCTGCAAGGCCAATTCGATCGCCGTCATGCAGGCCTTGTGGCGCCCCGACAGGGCGTACGTGACCATCTCACAGTAATGCACCATGCCTTCCCATTCGGGCATGCCGGCACAGCGGCGGGCCAGTTCGGCCTGGTAGTCACGGTCGATGGGCAGCCCCAGAAACACCTGGTTGTTGGCCAGGACCAATTGGCCGCAGGATAGGCTGACCACAGTCGGCAGGCGGATGTCCTTGACCCGGTCGAACGCCTGGCGGACAAGCTGCACGCTGTCGACGATGTGGCCTTGCAGGACACGGGAGTAGCAATGGGCCGTCATGACGACGCCCCAGGCCCAGGAGGTGTCGTCCGGGACCAGTTCCAGGGCCCGTTGGCTCGTCGCCAGGGCCTTGGTAATCTTGCCGTTTGAATTGCAGCAGATGGCCAGCCAGGTATAGGACTCCAGGAGCTTGCCGACGACGGCCCGGGGATCCTGCCAGCGGCCCGTGCGCCAGGCGGGCACATCGGCCAGCAGTCGCTCGGCGGCTAGGCGCAACGGCCCGGGCAGGCGGGTGGCGATCCGGGCGACGACGGCGCTCACCCGCATCAACCGTTTGCAATCGAGTTTGGCCTCCAACCGTTCGATCGCCTGCTCCAAAACCACTTCGCCCAGATCGGGATTGACGGAAAACCCGCACTTGATCCCCAAATCCAGAAGGAGGGCCAGATGCTGCTCCGGCCGGGCGACACCAGGCACGCTGCAGACGAGCTCGTAGGCCTGTCGCCAATAGTGATAGGCCTCCCGGATGATGCCGATCGACTCGGCCTGTTTGCCGGCGGCCACGAGATGGCGGAAGGCTCTGGTGTGATCCGTGCCCCGGCTGTAATGGTAGGCGAGCACGCCGACATCGGCGTCGATGGCGTCCCATGCTTCGGCGAGGCGCTGGTGCAGGCGGCGGCGCTCCGTCTGGGTCAGGGCCTCGTAGAGGCTCTCCCGCACCCGCTCGTGGAGGAAGGCGAGGGCATCGTCGGCATAGTGCAGGAGCTGGCGTTCCAGCAACTCGTCCAAGGCGTCCAGCAGGGCGCTCTCGCTGAGGCCGGATGCTGCCTGCAGCGGCTCCAGCGTGATCGTCCGGCCCATCACCGACGCCAGGGCCACCAGTTGCTGGGCATCCCGTGTCAGGCGCTCGGCCCGACCGAGGATCGTCGTCGCCACACTGGCTGGCAGGGCGTCCACCGGCAGGTTTTTGGGAACCTGCCAGCCATCGGTCCCATAACGCAGGAGGTCCATCTCCACCAGATGGCGGAGGAGCTCGGTGACAAAGAACGGGTTGCCACCGCTCACCGTGGAGAGCTGGGTGAGGAACTGCTCCGGCAGATCGATCCGGCCGACCATCCCGCGGACCAGCTCGGCGATGCCCGTCCCGTCGAGCGGCTGGAGGTGCAGATCATAGGCCAGACCGTCAGCGATTGCCCGCTGCAGGGCATGGCCCGGGGTGATCTCGTCGGATCGGTACGCCCCGACGAGCAACACGGCCGATTGGCGCAGCTCCGTCAGGCAATAGGTCAACGCTTCCAGCGTCAGGCTGTCGGCCCAATGCAGGTCGTCGACGAGCAGGATGAGGGGCGTGATGCGGGCTGTGCCCTGCAGGACGGCGACAAAGGCTTCCAGCAGGCGGGCTTTTTCGGATAGCGGGTCCGGCAGGGCTTCCAGGGCCGTGATCCCCCGCTCGGCCAGTCCGGGGACCAACCGCACCAGGGCCGGACCGTAGGCGTCGATGAGGCCCGCGGCTGCCCAGGGGATCAGCTGATGGAGGACGTGGACGAGGTTCGGGGTCGCATGGCCGCCGGACGGGCAGGTGACGGCGATGACGGCGTGTCCGGCCAGCTGACAACGGACTTTGAACTCCTGCAACACGCGCGACTTGCCGGTGCCGGCCGGGGCGCCGATGAGTACGGTGCGGCCCCGGCCCTGCACGACGTCGCCCAAGGCCCGGTCGAGCAGGGACAGCTCCTGCTGGCGTCCGATCGTTGAGCCACACACCATGGCCAGGACCTCATTCGAGTGCGCAGTGGCCAGGTCCGGTAACATCGCCACCAGGTCCTGCCGCACGCGTTCGGCACTCTGGTAGCGGCCGGCGGGGTCCTTGCACAACAACTCGCCGACCACCCGTTGCAAAGCGGGCGGTACCGTGTCGCCTAGGGGGGGCGGCGCCAATGTGAGGTGGGCGTGCAACACATCGCCAATGGTACCGACAAAGGGAAAGCTGCCCGTGAGCATGTAGTGGGCGAGGATGCCGACCGCATAGAGGTCGGTGGCGGCGACGAGGATACCCCCCCGGATCGTTTCGGGTGCCACATGCGCCGGGCTGCCGGTAACGCCGGTATCGGCCCTAGTGCCAATGCGTTCCAACAGGCCGAAATCGATCAGGGTGAGCTGGTCGTCCGTGCAGCGGAGGTTCTCCAGTTTGATGTCCCGGTGCAGCAGGCCGGATTGATGCAGGAAGGCCAGTGCCTCAAGCAACTGGGCCAGGAGCCGAACCACCCGCTCCCACGGCATCGGACAATCCCCCGCCAGGGACGTGCCACCCACCAGTTCCATGGAGATGTAGGGACGGCCATCCCGCAGGATGCCGTAGTCATGCACCGAGACGATGCGGGGGTGACGGAGCTGGGCCATGGCCCGGTATTCCTGTTTGAATTTCAGCCGCGTCGCCACCGTGTTGATCCGCCGTTTCAAGACTTTGAGGGCGACCTCGGGACCGCCGTCCTGACTGAGATCCCAGGTGGAACCCTGGTCGACCGCCCGGTACACGATTCCCAGCGCCCCTTCGCCGAGAGTCTCGATGATGCGGTATCGGTTGGCGATTTTCACAGTGGCCACACGCTTTCCGGGCAGCGGGACGTCCGCCCTGCTCTAGTCGTCATGCCGGCTCTGCGCGGTTGTCTGACCCGTGCGGTCTGGCCAGGAAGTCTGCAATGAGCGTCGCATCGAAAAGGGTGCCGGCCCCATCACGCAGGATGCTGTCCCGGGTTGCCGGAGCGATCCGGCACCGGTGCGACCGGTCCTGGCCGAGGGCGCAGTAGACGTCGGCGATGGCGGCCACCTGGCTGAGCGGGTCGATCTGGTGACCGACCAGACCGCGGGGATAGCCGGAACCATCAAGCCGCTCGTGGTGGCAATGCACGACCTGCAAGGCCTGCGGGGCGACGGTGGCGATCTTTTGGAGGCGCTCCACGGCCAACTCGGGGTGCAAATGGACCAGCTTGCGCTCCGTGGCCGTCAACGGCGTCGACTTGGTTGCAATCTCGTCCGACAGACCCAGATTGCCGATATCCAGCAGCAATAGCGCCATGACGAGAGACTGGCGGTCCAACGCCGCCAGCGGGAGTTCCCGGGCCATCACGACTCCGAGTGCCGCCCGTTGGACGCCATGCAGGAACCACTGGCGCTGGCGTTGGGAAAGCCGCAGCAGGAGCCCCGTCAGCTCCGGCTCGTCATGGATAGTCTCGATGACCCTCTCCAGGGGCTCCCACGCTTGTTGAAAGGCGGTCGAGCCATCCGGCAGCCAACGCGTGACCTCTAACATGCCGTTGTGGCGGATTTGGTGAGCAATATAGTGGTTGTCGAGATAGACGGGCGTGAGGTCATCGACCAGCAGCGTCGTCTGGCGGATCCCCTGCAGCCGCTCGATGTACCACGAGTCCAAGGCGGTTCCCCGCTTGAGGAGGATCCGGCCATCCGCACCATACAAGTCCTCGGCCACAATCATGCGTGGGTCGAGATCTCCTATCGCTACCCGCCTCATCTGCCTACCTCCCTCGCATCTTCAATGCCGGACTGATCCGCCGTCGGGGCGTATGGATCTGGGCGAATGCAGGTATGGGGCAGGCAGGACGGTGGGTGATCGGGTGATGTCCGGACCCTAGCGGGGCCTGGTCGTCTCCGACGGCAAAATGTGCAATTGCGTATTAAGTTATGTGAACATAGCAAATTGACACGTCGGCAGGCAATGGGGTTCAAAGGACCCGGCATGTCGCCAGCCGGGTCCTTGCAGCCTGTTCCGGCCGGCGACCCGGCGCCATCACACAGGCACGCCTCTTGCAAATGGCCGGGAACCAGGCCCGGCCGTGGTGTGCGCCCGATGGCCCTCAACAGTTAAAAGGCGGCTGCCAAAGCTGGGAAGGGGGCGTCGGTTCGAGGGGCCGGAGGCGCTGTGCGGGTTGGGTGCCGGTCATCCGCCAAGGAGGCAGTAGGTATTCAAACGTCACTGCCCGCGCAAGCGTGCGTGCTGGGAGGCGATCATGCTGGTTGGCGGCAACGTCGGGGTGCGTCAGGCAACGACCAACAGGGGATTCGTCGGTGCCAGCCAATAGGCGTCGTCCGCCGGATCGTGCTGGATGATGCTGCGCCCATCGGCCACGAGCCTGTTCAGCGCCTTGCGCGCCTGGGTGACGATTGCAGGCAACCGCTGCAGCGGGACCTCGAGCAACTCGGCAAGCTCATGCCGGCCGACCGGCAGACCGGCCATGGCTGACAGGACGGTGAGCAGTTCGGCGACAGTCGGGGTGATGCCGACGGTCCGGTCACCGATCGACAGACGCTGCGTCGCCGTATGCAACCGCAGGGACCGGATCCGCAGGCCGTCGTCCAGCCGGACGGGCTCCCGGCCATCATCCGTCCGGATTTTGTCGGCCAGAGCGTCTTCGCCGGCCGCCCGCAAAAGGCGGACCAAGCGCTCACGTTCCTGTTTGTTCAGCTTGGCCATCGACAATCGTCCTTGCCACCTGATTTTTTTACATTCGACGGTCCCTGACCCGAATTGGTCCCTCACCGCCGCGTTTTCCACGACCTGAGTCGATCCTAACAAAACAGGCGATACAGTGAGATTACGGATGCTAACGGTCTGTAAAGCGGACGTTTGGCGGCGCCCACCCGGCTCATGCGCCGGCATCCGCCGGGCGTAAGGGGCTGCAGCCGATTGATGGGACGCCACCGGAATCCCACGGCGTCCCCGGTGCTTAATGACGAAGGATCTTCAGGTCAGGCGGAGCAGGACGTCATGGCTGGCGAGGCTGGCATAGCCGAGGAATAGGGCCAGGCCAAAGTAGAGGACGGCGATGCGCACGCGGGCCCCAAAGGGGACATCATAATAGCGGGCCCGCTCCGTGGCGGGACGCCGGAACTCCCCCCCAAGCTGCATCAGCCCCAAAATGGCGACCAGGACCAGGATCGGCGAAAAACGCAACCACAGCGACACGCCGAGCAGCAGTAGGCCGGGGATCCACAGCCAGCGGCTGATGGCGCCGGCGACCCGGCCCCCGTCGAGTGGGGACACGGGCAGCAGGTTGAACAGGTTCAGGAAAAAACCGGTGTAGGCCAGGGCACACCAGAACGCACTCCCCGTCATCAGGAAGACGCCCCAGCACAATGAGGCGGCTGCGGTGCCGGCGATCGGCCCGCCGATCCCGACGGCGGCTTCTGTTTCGGCATCGGGCGGGTGCTGCCGCATGGTGATGGCGGCGCCGAAGAGCGGGATGAACACCGGTGCGCCGGCGGCGATGCCCCGCGCCTTGAGGACCGCCGCATGGCCCATCTCGTGGATAAACAGCAGGCCGATGAACCCGACGGCAAACGGCCAGCCGAACATCATGGCGTAAACGGCCACCGAGACGATCATGGAGGCGAACATGGTCGTGAACTTGCCCAGCTTCAGGGCCGTCAGTACCCACTTCAATTTGATCAGGACGGCCCCGATCGCCATGAGGGCGGCCAATCCGGGCCCTGTGGGGCGGGCGGGCCGTTCACTGGTGACTGGTGCCATGGGTGGTCCCTTTCCCATTCATTGTGTCATGCTGGCTGCGATCAACCTAGCCTTTGGCTGGCTCCGCTCGGAGCCCGATCCGGAGTCCGGGTGGCTCATGGCTGACGGCATGTGTTATCGCCGTTACAGTTCTTTCCTTTACCCCCTTGGTACGGTAGTTGAGCCGTTCCTGTGCCACGCGACAGATCTTGTCGGGTGATGACCTGGGGAGGGTTCCTCACATAGCTTCTGCCGTGGTCGGCAGCGAGGCCGGAAGTTGCAGAGCAGACATCAAATTTTTTTTGTGCTGTTGAGCCTGAGCCTGGTGATGTTCACCTACAGCTCGGCCACGCTGCTCATCACGCCCATCCTGCCCAATCTGGAACAGGCGTTCGATGTGGGGCCCTCGGCCTCTGGTGCCGCACTCAGTTATTACGCCCTCGCCTTTGCCCTGGCCCTGTTGCCCTTTGGACCACTGGCGGACCGCTTCGACAAGCGGCGCCTGCTGATGATCGGCTTGGCCCTCTTCGCCTTCGCCAACCTGGGCTGCTTTCTCGCTCCGACCTTCAACTGGTTCCTCACCTTCCGGACGGTGACCGGCATCGCCAGTGCCATGTTGCCGCCCAGCCTGTGGGGCTATGTCGCCGAATACTTCCCGTTTGAAAAGCGGGGCCGGGCGGTCGGAATCATCATGTCCAGCTTTTCGCTGGTCCCGATCCTCGGCGTGCCTCTCGGCGCCTATCTGGCCCAATTGTTCGGCTGGCCGGCCATCCCGCTGCTACTGTCGGCCTGCGGGATCCTTTCGGTGGTCTTCCTGGCGATTTTCCTGCCGCAGGTGGAGAGCAAGACCGTATACGTCAAAGGTGCTTTGTTCAAGGGGATCAGTTCGGTCGTCAAGACGCCCCATTCCCTCGTCGCCCTGTGCACGACCCTCTTCGCCGGTGCCGCCCATTGGGGCCTGTTGGCTTTCCTGCCGGGCTTTCTGACCAAGGTCTACGGCTTTTCGACCATGTCCAACGGGCTCTTTCTCTCGCTTTACGGCATCGCCGGCATCGCCGCAAACCAGGTCGGTGGCCGATTGGCGGACCAGGTCGGTAAAAAGCGGCTGCTGGTCCGGGCCTTCCTGTTCTACATTCTGCCGCTGATGCTGATCCCCATCTGGTCCCCGCATCCCTGGGTGACGCTGGGCCTGATGATCCTCTGGAACATGGCCCTGAGCGTCGCGTTGCCGGCACAGATCACGATCATCACGGAGATCGTCCCGGCCGCCCGGTCGACAATGATGTCGATGAACACGGCGATTTTCAACCTGGGAATCACGATGGGTACCATGCTCGGCGGCAAGGTGATGTTGGCCAGCGGCTCGTTTCAGAGTCTGGCGATCCTCTGCACCGTCCTGGCCCTGGTCAACGTCATGCTGTGCAACCAATTGCCCGATGACGTGCCGCAAACGGCAACCAAATCCGCCTAGCCAGCGGCACGCGCCCCTGCCTTGCCCTGTTTTCCGGGCAGCCGCCCGGCCGGGGCCCGTGTCCGGCCACCGCGTCCGGATGGGGCTACACTGTGGGGGATGCAAGACGAACGACGCAAAATTCACGACATGCTGGCCGACGGCCGGCTGACACCCGCCGAAGCTGAAAGTCAGTTGGCGGCGCTTGCCCGTAGCGCCGAACAGCCCGTCATCGACGTCGGTGACGGTACCCAGCCCCCGGCCCCACCGCCCAAGCGCTGGCAACGCTTCAAGGCCCGCTACTGGAAAGAGGAATATTTCCCGACGTACGCCATGCTGGCGCCGTTGATGTTGATTATGATCGGCAGTGCCGTCCTGATCGCCGTCGGCGTCACGTTCGGCCTTGCTGCGGTCGTCCTGGCATTGCCGGCTGTCGCCATCCAATTGATCTGGAACACCTTCTTCATCCCGACTGCCGCCTCCCGTCCGATCTCCCTGGTGGAAGCCTATGGGATCGCCTTTATCCTCGTGGTGTTGATCCAAGGAGTGAAATGGACACGATGGCGCCGGTAATTGCCTTACTCAGCGACTTTGGCTATGACGATCCCTATGTGGGGATCATGAAGGGGGTCATCCTCCAGCAGACACCGGGAATCCAGTTCATCGACCTGGGCCATCGGGTCAATGCCGGGGACATCCTCCAAGGCGCCTTGCAGTTGCGCAGTGCCGCACCCTATTTCCCGCAGGGGACGGTCTTCCTCTGTGTGGTCGATCCCGGCGTCGGCG
>JACMPN010000140.1 GCA_014377495.1 Candidatus Sericytochromatia bacterium | reverse complement strand
GCATCGGCGGGGAGTTGGGCAGGCTGGCGAATGGGCTTGGTTCGGTCGAAAAATCGCGACAGGCCAGCGAACGCCTGGACGCCTCGCATTTCACCGGCTTGGACGTGCAAGGCGCCAACCAGGTGACGATTACCGCCGGCACCTCCGACACGATCGCCGTCACCACCACCCTGCGCGGTTTCGGGGGCACCGACGAGGATGCGGTCAAGGCCCTGCAGGCGATCCGCTGGCGCCTGCATCATGAAAACGGCACCAACGCCCTGATCTCCGTGGATCAGCCCAAAGGCCGGCGGTTTTTCACCGGCCACATCAATGGCCAGCAGTTCGGCAACACCTCATCGGTGGATCTGGTCATCCAGGTGCCGGCCCGGTTCACCGTCAAGGTCGACGGCAACCATGGCGACGTGCGCGTCAGTGGCGTCGGGGCCGCCCAGATCAAAACGGACAGCGGCCGCATTCAGGCCGAAGACCTGCACGGGACCCTGCAGGCCGAGGCGGATTCCGGCGGCATCGTCGGCCAGCGCATCGCCGGCAACACGACCCTGAAAACGGACGGTGGGCGGATCACGGCAACGCAAATCACGGGCACGCTGGTGGCCGAGACGGACAACGGCGCCATCGAGGTCGATGGCGTGACGGCCCAAGCAGAGCTGAAGACCGCTAACGGCCGGATCACCGCAAAGCAAATCACAGGCCCCCTCGTGGCGGAAACGGACAATGGCGCCATCTCGGCCACGGGCGCAGCCGACGGTGCCACCTTGCGCAGCAAGCACGGCAGGATCACGGGCGTCCGCCTCGCCGGCGCCCACGTCGTCGCCCAGACGGACACGGGCAGCATCAGTCTGGAACAGCCCGGCATCACCGGCACGAGCTACGACCTGACCACGGAACATGGCCGGATCGGTGTGGGCGTCACGACAGATGCCTCGTTGCGGATCGACCTGCAGACCGAGCACGGTCGCCTGGACAGCCAGTTGCCGTTGGCTGACCAACTCAAGGACGACGATCGGGACCGCAAGACCCTCAAGGGCGTGCTGAAGACCGGAGCCCAGATGCTGCACGCCCAAAGCAAGACGGGCTCGATCACCCTGCACGCCGCCCGCCATTAGGCGAGCCCAGGGCATTGGCAGCTGCATGGGCGGCCCCCTTGAGAAGTCACAGTGACCGGCCCTGCCCAAAAATGTCCCAAACAGACAAGGCATGCCCTGTCCTGCCATAATGGGGCCATGATGAAGTTTCTGGCCGTCCTGATCAGTGCCCTGCTGCTCCCCGGCTGCATCGTCGAGCAGTTCTCGCCGATCCCGTTCGAATGGGTGGACCTCAACCAGGACACGTATATCGTCTTCGACGAGTACTACTACCTGATGTCCAGCCGGATGGAGGCGACACCGCCCTTTGACCTGCAGGCTCAGTGGTACCGGGCCGACGACAACCGGGACGGGATCATCACCACGTCCGAGCAATGGGGCAAGCTTTTTCCGCCCAACACGGTCTATCGGGCCCGCACAACTTTTTAATTGAGTTTGGACCCGAGTCCCTTCCGACCTGATGTTTGGCCAGGCTAGCCAAACGCCGCCGTCCGCGAGCGCTTACCCTCAGGGGTGATGCCCGCCGTGGAGGACGACACCATGCTCCGACCGCTCCTCATCGCCCTGCTGCTCACCGGATGCGCCACCGGGGCCGTGGACAGCTTTACCTACCTGCGCACGATCACCAAGACACCGACCGCCAGCGAGACTCCGGAGGCCCGCCCGATCATTGCCAGCTTTCCGCTGCATATCGACCCCAAAAACGAGCGTGGCCCCATCGACAGCGCCAGCCCGATCGACGTGCCCGCCACCTGGCAATACCGACACCAGGGCTCGGTGACCATGATCGAGGGACTGATCACAAACCAGCAGACGCACTGGGCGGGGCTCTCCGTGCGCGCGGAAGGCCGGAACACGACAAATCTCGACGTCGACAACGCCCCGCTATCGACAGGCCCGGTGCCGATGGGCGGTCAGACGCCGATCGCCCTGGTCATCGAAAACCCCAGCCGCCAGCCCCTCGACGTCAAAGTCTCCCTGCTGCTGAACCCGTGAGTGCTGCCGCCTGCTGCACCCATGGGCCCGACAGCGCCAGGCCCGACTGTGTCAGGCGCCCGGGTAAGCCGTCTCGTCCAGGGACTCGCCCAGGACCGTCGCCCGGTGCAGATCGGTGGCCAGGCGGGTGATGAGGTCGACCATCTCCAGATCCGCCAGCCAGGCGGCCGGGAGTCCCTCGATGCCGACCATCGCGCCCAGGAGATTGCCCGTGATCGCCCCCGTGCTGTCGCTGTCGCCACTGTGGGCCACCGCCCGCCATAGGGCGTCGGCGATCCCCTGGGGACTGGAGCGATCCGCCGTCAGGGCACAGGCGAGGGAGATGGCCAGAGCCTCTTCGCCGACCCAGCCGCCACCCAATCGCTCGATGGCGACGACATCCGGCGGACCGTCTGCCGCCACCTGTTGTGACGCCTGGACGGCGGCCAGCGTCTCTTCGTGACCCGGGGCTTGGCGTAGCAGCGTTTCCGCCTCGGCCATCGCCACCTCAAAGGGCTGATCCAGGACCAGCCCGGAGATCACGGCGGCCAAATAGGCGCCCGACAGGTATCCGCTGGGATGGTGGTGGGTGAGGGCGCCCGCTTCGCTGGCCACCTCGAAGGCCCAGGCCGCATCGCCCGATGCCAGGCCGATCGGGGCCACCCGCATGACCGCCCCGCACCCCTTGCTGGTGTTCCGGTCCCCGGTGCCGAGGGCACTCAGACAGGTCAGACCCGGGGCACGTCTGGCATACAACCGGCGCTCGTTGATCAGGGCCCCCGTCAGCACGGCAGGTTTGGTCGCCGGCCAGTCCGTGAGCTGAGTCCGGTACCAGCGCAGCAGGGCCCGCTGCATCAGGAGCATCAGATCGCCCGGTCCCTCGTGCAGGATCCGCTGATGGTCGCGGATCAGGGCCTCGGCCGTGAACAGCGTCATCTGCGTATCATCCGAGACCACCGCCGGCCGGTCTTCGCCGATCATGGTTGCCGGGGTCCGCACGCCATAGCGGGTGACAATCGCCGGTGTGGCGATGAACTCCACCGGATAACCCAGGGCATCCCCGAGGGCACCGCCCAGCAGGCAACCGGTGAATCGGGAAACGGACGGTTGACCTTCGTCGATCAGGCTGTGATACATGGTGTCGCCTACCGGTTCGCCGCGGCCACGGCG
>JACMPN010000139.1 GCA_014377495.1 Candidatus Sericytochromatia bacterium | reverse complement strand
GGCCTCGACGACGCCTTCAATGACGATGTCCCCTGCCGCCCAGAGCGACAGCCCGGCCTGGATGGGACCGTTGACGATCACGTTGCCGTCAAAGTGGATGTTGCCGGTCGACAGATCGAGCCCCTGCATGATCAGGATCGGTTCGACCTTGACCCAGGACCGCCCAAACCGGGGCAGCCCGCCACGTGCCGCCACGACCAACAGGGGATCGGTCGGCGACACTTCCACACTGTCACCCATCGGGCCGAACAGCGCATCGCGACCGGGTAGCGAGGCGATCGGCTCGCCCAATACGGTCGAGCCGGGCTCGCCGTCCGTCGCCTCGTGCTTGCGTAGCAGGGCATCGCCAATGTCGACGGACACCACGGTGCCCAGGTCGTAAAAATCGACTGTGCCATCCTCGAAGACCTTGGGCTTGCCACGGGTATCGTTTTGTCCGACCAATTGTTCGAAGGAGGCGTTTTTTCCGGGTTCTGGCTGGCGTCCCACTGCAATCACGGCCTCGGTGGCCTCTCCGGTCCGCAGCAAGTCCCGGATCGTCTCAGCCTGCAATCCGAAACAGATCGACACGTTGTAGAGGTCACCATGGAACCGCAATTCGTCGATCGGTGTCCCACCGTAGGCCGGGATGAGCGTTGCATAGGCTGCCATACCATCGGGACTAATCGACAGTTGCAACTCGGCATCACGCCGTTCGGCGACCGGGATTTCGACAGGGTCGGTGCCGGCCGTGCATGCGGCTGCCAAAGCATCGAGCCCTGCTTCGAAAACGAAAAGCTCGCCGTGTCCGGCATTCGTCAAAAAATGCCGCAACCATCCCCGGCTGACGGTCTCCGGGGCTTCTGCGGGCGCATAGCGGGCCAGGAGAGTCTGACCATCGTCGTGAAAGGCAAACGTAACGGTATCGGCAATCGCCATGAATTTCCCGCCGCAATCGATCGGCAATCCCGGCCATGGCCCGGCCGCAGCATGGCCGGGAACTCCCGCATGCCTAGGACTTCGATCAGTGGAACCCACTCATCATTGGCCACCCGGCGACCGAATGTCAAACGCCTGGCGCACAGGGCTGGAACCCGCTCAGTAACCCAGTGGCAGTACGGCCGTGGCACAGGCCGCAGACGCTGATGCCTCGGGGCTCAACCCCGTCTGCCCGGCAGGCTGGCCACGATCGTGGCGGCCTCAATGAACCGGGCCCGCCCTTCGCCGCCAGCCGTGACCACGGCCCCGCCATGGCCGATGACCCCGCCAGGCAGATCGACATTTCCGCCTGCTGCGACATGGGCGGCTTCGACCACGCCGGCGACCGTGCCGTCGCCGGATGCCCAGAGTGAACACGTGGGCTCCACCGATCCGTTGACGATGACCGAGTGTTCACTCTGGGTGTTGCCGGTGGACAGGCCGACCGCATTGAGGCTCAGCAACGGTTCGACGGTGACCCGATTGCCGTCGTAGCGGGGTACAGGATGTCCACAGGACCTGACCGTCATCCTGAAATGCAGCGTGGCTAGTATGGGCAGGGGCCATGATCCCCTCCGTAGGGCCGGACCGCTCGCGAGCCACGGTAACGCCCCGGCTCATGCAACCTTGCAGGTCCATCGTCGGAAACTATCGCTTGTGCAACGTCATCATGTTTTGTCAATCTGACACGGGTCAATTGAGCCGGATCACGTTTTTGCCCCAGTGCCCCCCAACGCATCCGGTCCCCGACTCGACAAGACGGGGACCGGATGCGGCCGAAACTGCTAGGGTGTCACGGTGGCAAGGGTCTTAGCCGCTGCTTGGGCGCCGCAATACTGCTCGATGGCGGCAGCGATCGTGTCGACAGTCAGGGTATACCGGTCCAGGTCCCGTTCCAGCAAGGTCATGCGGAACCCCTGATAGGGCGTCTCGAAGGAGCTGAGCGGCACGACACAGATACCGGTGGCGGCTAGCAGGTAGTAGACGAAGCGGCTTTCGGGCGTGGCGCCGATGACTTTGGATTCAATGAATTCCCGCAGTGCCGTGTTGGCGATCGGCATGACCCCGTCATGGGGCAGGTAGCCGTCCCTGAACACGATGCTCAGGTAAAAGGCGCCCTGCGGTTTGCCGAGGGTCACGGCTTCCAGCTGGGAGAAACGATCGTAGGCGATTTCGGCTGCCCGTTCATACCGTCGACGGCGGTCTTCGACGTGCTTCAGGTACTCGGGGTGGGTCATGATCGTCGGGATCGACATTTGCGGCATCGTCGTGGCGCAGACTTCCAGCATTTTGGCCTGGAAGAGCGATTTGACGAAGACTTCAAAATTCGGATCAACGTGCCGATTGTAGACCTCGATCCAGCCGCAACGGGCGCCGGGCCAGGGCAGCTCTTTGGAGATGCCGGCCATGCAAAGGGCCGGCACGTCCCCGATGACGTCCGCCAGGGGCACCGCGTCGCCGGCAAAGCTGAGGTTGATGTAAATCTCGTCGGAGATGATGAACAGGTCGTAGCGGCGGGCGATGTCGACGATGCCTTCGAGGATCTCCCGGGAATAGACGGCGCCCGTCGGGTTGCCCGGGTTGATCAGCAGGATGCCGCTGATGGCGCTGTTGAACTTGACGTGGTTTTCCAAATCAGCCAGGTCGGGCTCCCAGTTGCGGGCCGGATCGCAGTGGTAGGTGATCGGCCGGGTGCCGGCATGGGCCCCTTCAGCGGAGGAATGCGTCGGATAGGCGGGGCTGGGGCCGATGACCCGGGTCTCGCGCCGCAAGAGGGTGTACACCCGGGAAATGGCGTCGCCAAGACCGTTGAAAAACAGGATGTCGTTCGGGGTGATCTGGGCGCCGCCGCGGCCATTGCGCAACTCGGCGAGAAACTGCCGGGTCGTCAACACGCCCTCAGTCGGGCAGTAGCCGTAGGCGGCGTCCTGCAGGGCCAGGTCACGGACGATTTCCTTCATCCAGGCCGGGATCGGCTCCCCTTTGGCGACGGGGTCCCCGATGTTTTCCCAGACGATGGGTACGCCATGGGCCTCGACCTGACGTGCCAGCGCAACAATGCCACGGATTTCATAAGTCAGCTCGCTGCTGCCGGCATGGACGATATTGTTGCGCATCCGTCTGTTTCTCCGCCTTTGGAGCAACCGAGCCAAAGCTCGGAATATCAGTATTAGGGAGTGTAACACCGTACCCGCCCACGTCGCGGGGGTGCCGAACCACTTTCCACGGCATTTCCGGACGGTCGCCAGGCCGATTTCATCTTAGGGTGCCTAGTCAAACATGGCCCCCCTACAGCGTTAACCCCTACCGACCGGTGCCGGTGCCGCCAATAGCGCTGTCATGGCCGTCAGCCGGTTGCGGGTGAGCGGTCGCGGTACGCTGTGTGCATGCGCAATCTCCGCCAATTCATCGACGCCCTGCGCCACGAGCGGGACCTGGTCACCATCACCGCCGAGGTGGACCCTTATCTGGAGATCGCCGAGATCCACCGGCGGGTCATTGCCGAGGGGGGGCCGGCCCTGCTGTTCACCAACGTCAAAGGCTCGAAGTTCCCCGTCGTGACGAACCTTTTCGGCACCCTGAAACGGGTCGAACTGGCCTTCGGAGAACGGCCCAAGGCTTTCGTCCGCCGTGGGGTCGAGGCCCTCGACACCCTCATGCCGCCGACTTTTGGCGCTGTCTGGAATCTGCGGGACCTGGCAGCCGAGGGGCTGAAGATCGGGCTCAAACAGATCACCCGGCCACCGGTGCTGCAGGCCAGGCAACCTTCGCCAAAGCTGACGGAACTGCCGTTGCTGCAGCTCTGGCCCGAAGACGGGGGCCACTTCGTCACGCTGCCCCTCGTCTACACCGAGCATCCCGACACGGGCAAACACAACCTGGGCATGTACCGGATCCAACGGTTCGACGACACGACGACGGGCATCCACTGGCAGATCCATAAAGGCGGTGGCTACCACTACCATGCGGCCGAACAGAAGAATCAGGCCCTGCCGGTGACCCTGATGATCGGCGGCCCACCGGCCCTGATGCTCGCCGCCATCGCCCCCTTGCCGGAAGACATCCCGGAACTGTTGCTCGCCTCACTGCTCTTGGGTGAAAAGCTGTCCATGAGCCGTGTTCCGGATCACCCCCTGCCGGTCGTCGCTGACTGTGAGTTCGCCATCACGGGGAGGGTGCCCCCACGGGAGCGCCGTCCCGAAGGCCCGTTCGGCGACCACTACGGGTATTACTCCTTGAAGCACGACTATCCCGTTTTCCACGTCGATCAGGTCTACCACCGTCCCGATGCCATTTTTCCTGCCACGGTGGTTGGTAAACCCCGGCAGGAGGACTATTTCATCGGAGACTATTTGCAGGAGCTGCTGCATCCCCTCTTTCACATCGTCATGCCCAGCGTGCGGGACCTGTGGACGTACGGTGAAACGGGATTCCATTCCTTGGCCGCCGCCCGGGTCAAGGACCGCTATCCCCGGGAAGCCCTCGTATCCGGTTTCCGGATCCTGGGTGAAGGCCAGCTCAGCCTGACGAAGATCCTCATGTTGACGGACGGGGACATCGACCTGCGCCGCTTCCGGGACCTGATGGCCTACTTCGTCGCCCGGACGGACTTCACCCGGGACCTCTTCGTGTTTGCCAACGTCGCCCAGGACACCCTCGATTACACGGGCCCCTCGGTCAACGAGGGCAGCAAGGCCATCTGGCTGGCGCTCGGTGAGCCCCGGCGCCAGTGTCCCGGGACGTTTGTCGGCAGCCTGCCCAGCGGTTTCGCCAATCCCCGGGCTTTTTGCCCCGGCGTGCTCGTCATCGAAGGGGCGCCGTATGGGGAGGAACCCGATCAGAAAGATCGGCTGGCCCAGACCGACAGCCTGGCAGACTGGCCGATGGTCTTCCTCGTCGACGATTCGGCTTGCGTGGCCCGGGAGGAGGACTTTCTGTGGACCGTCTTCACCCGGTTCGAGCCCGCCCACGACATGACGGCGAAAGCGATGCCCGTCACCCGGCTGCACCTGGGCTTTGAGCCGCCGGTCGTCATCGACTGCCGCATGAAGCCCTGGTATCCCGGAGTGGTCGAGCCGACGGCAGAAACGGTGGTCCAGGTCGACCGGCGCTGGGGCGATTACTTTCCGGCGGTGACGTAGCTCAGCCCGCAAAGGTCCGATCACGCCCGTTCAGCTTGATCGGACTTGCCATCCGACCTATGCTGGACTCCCACTCTGCCGTGATCGAGGGTCCACGTGCAACTTTCCACGGAAGCCGCACGGTCGCTGAAGGCCGTCAGTGCCTGGGTTGATGTCATCGAGGCGAACATCAGCGGGACCCAGCGCGTCGCCTACAAGGCCTCGTCCACCCGGTTTCAGCCCACATCGGCCGTTGTCGCCAACAACGCCGACAAGATCAACATTCCCACCGCCCAACTCGTCGTCAGTGAAAACTGGATCAACTTCAATCAGGGCGACATCATGGGGACGTCGAGCGTCATGGATCTGGCGATCCAGGGACGGGGGTACTTTCTCGTCTCCGACACCCTCGATCCGGCCACGCGCAAGGTTTTTCTGACCCGGGACGGCGAGTTTCACTGGGGTTCGGAAGGGCGACTGCTGACGACAACAGGCCTCTATGTGCTGGATAGCCGGGCCGTGGCGAATTTCCAGGATTCGAACGAAGCCATCCCGTTACTCACGGACAGCGTCACAGGCGGTGTGTTCAAAAACAAGGATACCCTGCACCTGCGCAATCCGAGCCAGGTGGCGGTATTGCCGCAGTATGCCCGGATCGACGTCGAATACGACCTGACCAAATACATCGCTGTCGGCAACCTGCAGGCGGATCTCGATGACCTGCGGGTGAGCTATTGGGACGGTGGCGCTCACGTTGTCCTGGCAATCCAGGTGGACACCACCCTCGGCCTTGATCGTGCAATCATCAGCTTCCGGAATCCGGCCGGTCTGCCGCCGAACCAGTTGCAGGACCGGCTATTCCTCAATTACGGCAATGTCTCCGTCGGGCCCGGTCCCCTGACCACGTTTGGCCCAATGGCCAACTTTGCCGACGACTTCAACGACGCCGCCAACTCGGCAATCCCGCCCGCCCGGACCAACTGGCAGTTGCCGACCGGCTCACCGGCGACCTGGGTGGTGCGTGATGCCGGCAAAGGTCCGTCCGGCGACGGTGACACCGACCGGGAACTCATCCAGACGTTCAATACGGTGGGCGACTCAAATATAGTGGTCAACGATGGCACGTCGCTCACGTGGAATGATTACAACTTCTCGTTGAGCTATGGCAATCAGTCACCCGACGACGACGCTTCCTACGTGTACATGCGCTACCAGGACGATAACAACTATTACCGACTCGTCCAGCACACTGGCGGCATGGCCGGATTCACCCGCCGGATCGAGCGGAGGGTCGCTGGTGTGACCACCGTCCTGGCCGGTGACAATTACCTGCCGGCAGGTGCTACGACCTTTCCGTCGCCTACCTGGCGGCAGCAAGTCAATGGCGAGGTCGTCGGCAACACGATCCGGATTTCCGGTGGCGGCGCCCCGCCCCTGCTGGCCGTCGACACCACCAGCAATCCCATCCTCAGCGGGACCTTCGGCGTCGGCGTCGTTTCACAACAGACCTGGTTCGACGATATCCGGGTCACGCCCTTCCGCACCCCGAACGCCGTGCGGGCCAGCGAAAACGGCGTCATCGTCACGACGGGCCTGGGTGACACTGTCGACTTGACGAACATCAGCTGGGATCAGTTCATCCGGGATACCGTTGCCCTGGCCCAACCCAGCAATGAGCATGGCCTGATGTATTCCTCGTACGGGTCCACCGTCTTCGAAAACTCGCACACATCCAACGGCCGGATCGGGATCTCCTCCGGTCAGGACGAGCGATACGGCATGATCAAGACGAAAGCGTTGGAAATGTCCAATTCCCAGTTCACCGAATACATCCCGCTGCTCGCCATCACGCAGCGGATGTTTGCGGCGATCTCCAAGATCATCGCCATCTACAACATGACGCTTGACGACCTGAACGCCGGCATCCGCTAAGGGGTTGTCAGTGAATAACTGACCGAGCCCGGGGGCCGAAGGGCCGGCGGTGCCAGGCGCCGTGAGGAGGCGTACCCGGGGTGGTACGGCGACGATCGGCAACAACGCAACGGCGAGTCATTCGGCACAGTGGCGATCGACGTTATTCATTGGCACCCCCCAAGGGTTCGTGTCGCACCTTTTTTTGCCGGCATCCGGCAGTCAGTCCCCGCCGGCGGTCACCGTCAGCAACTGGTCC
>JACMPN010000138.1 GCA_014377495.1 Candidatus Sericytochromatia bacterium | reverse complement strand
GGCGCGGAGAGGACGTCGAGCGGGGCCGGGCGGTGGTCGCCCTCGGCGTCGTAGATCGAGAGCGCGAAGCGCTGCTGGGCGTCGCCGCGGAGACGGTCCACCTCGCGGACGGTCACGCCGAGGCGGTCGGCGATCTGGGCCGCGCGGGGCTCGGCGCCGAGCTCCTGCTGGAGGACCTCGGCCCTCCGGGCGGCCTCGGCGACGCGCCGCCGGCGGTCCCGCGAGAGGCAGTCGATGGTCCGGAGAAAGTCCACGAGCGCGCCGCGGATGCGGCCGTACGAGAACGAGGCGAAGGGCGTGCCGCGGCCGGGGTCGTAGCTCTGGAGCGCCTGCAGCATGCCGAGGACAAAGCCGTCACTGACGTGGCCGTCGGCGACAAAAAGGCGATCCCGGCCAAGGAACTGCCGAAACTCATCGCCC
Source organism: Candidatus Sericytochromatia bacterium (assembly GCA_014377495.1). GTDB lineage: Bacteria > Cyanobacteriota > Sericytochromatia > JACMPN01 > JACMPN01 > JACMPN01. The sequence goes on along the minus strand of JACMPN010000138.1, from coordinate 28,020 downwards.
GCATCGAAAAGGAAATGCATGCCGCCGCCAAAGTACTCGACTTCGAGCGGGCGGCCTGGCTGCGGGACCAGTTGCGGGAGCTGCGCCAACAACAGGAAGCGGCAAAATAAGGGGTTTGCCGGGGGGTTCAGGCGGCAGCGCAGACGGGCATACGGCGCCTGAGGCCGAGTCCCGAACACGATCAAGGACCGGTCCGCCGGGCTAAAACATCAAGCCTGTCGGCCACTGATGTTATGATGGGGACATTGTGGCGGAATAACAGCGCCACGACCCCCGTAACCCACCCGCCGGTGACCACCGGCCTTCGTGTCATTTTGGAGCGACATGGCAGAGCTACGTAGCACCAGCCGGCTTGCCGACGGCGGCACCCGTGAGGGCAAAGCCGAGATGGCGGCCACAGGTGCGTTGCTGGCATTGCCGGATGCGTTTACCGTTGTACCCCACCCGTTGGCGGGTCGTTGGCAGCAGACCGACCACATGGTCGCCGCCCTCGGACCCAACGGCTGCGTCCTGCTGTCTTACGGGATGCTGGCCGGGGATCCGGACGCCGCCCGGCTCCTGGAGGAGTACCGGGCAGCCCTCCTGTTGTGGCTGGTCCGACAGGGGCTGCACGTGCCGATGCGCTCGTGGCTGATCGCCGCCGAAGATGCGCCCGGCTGTGTCGCCATCGGCCGGCTGCGGACGGCGATCACCGAAGCCCCGACGGATGACGGCTGGACCGAGGACTTCCAGGAACAGCTGGTCAGTGCCCTGCCGGCCCATGGCAGCCTTGGCCGGATCAACCAGTACCAGATCCTCAGCCGCCTGAGCCAGGGCGACGCCTGGGTGACGTATCTGGCCTATGACCTCGTGCTGGAGCGGCCCGTCCTGCTCAAGGAAGTGCAGGTCGCCGGTGGTCTGAACAGTGCCGCCGACCTGGAACGGCACGAAATCCTCCGCGAAGCCAAGCTGACCATGCAGCTGCAGGACGAGCACATCGCCCGCATTGAACAGGTCATCCCGCGCGAGGACTCCCTCTACGTGGTCACGGAATGGATCGAAGGCGCCGAGTCCCTGCGGGAGTTCATGGACCGCCAGACCACCGTGATCCCGCTGGAGACGGTCCGCCGCATCGCCCGGGACATCCTGCTGGCTTTGGAGCATGCCCACGCCAAGGGGATCACCCACCGCAACATCCGGCCCGAAAACGTCCTGATCGGGGCCGACGGGGCCGTCAAGGTGACGAACTTCGGCCTCGCCAAAAAAGACGACATCGCCACCCGCAGCACCTTCGACCTGCGGCAGATGCTGCGTGAAAACCCCTATGCCGCGCCGGAATACCGCCTGGGCGCCGAGGGTCACCATCAGGTGGACCAGCGGGTCGACGTGTATGCCGTCGGCGTCCTGATCTACGAGTTGCTCACCCGCAAACTGCCGAGCCATCTGGACGAACGGTATTGGGAGCCGCCGAGCCGCCTGAGGGCCGACATCGCCCCGGGCTTGGACGAGATCACCGCCAAATCCCTGCGCTTCGATCCGTTGCAGCGGTTCAGCACGGTCTCGGCCCTGCGCCAACGGCTGGAGCGGCTGGATGAGCCCGGCCAATTCCTCGAAAACGCCAACCGCTACACCGAGCGGCAAATCATCAAGCGCACCCGCAACAGCCTGATCTACGCCGCCCGGGACCTGAAGCTGGCCCGCCCGGTGGCCTTGAAAAAAGTCCTGCTCGACGCCCACCTGACGAACGAACAGCGCAGCGTGCAATTGGAGCGGCTATTCGACGAGGCCCGCCTGGTCTCCCAGCTGACCCACCCGCACATCGTCAGCGTCTTCGATTACTTTGTCGAGGACGACGACGGCTACATCGTCATGGAGTGGCTGGAAGGCAAGACCCTGCGTGAGCTGCTCAACGAGCAGGGCCCGCTGCCGGCCCAGCTTGTGCGCACGATCGGCATCCAGATCGGCGAAGCCCTGCAATACGCCCACGATCAGGACATCACCCACCGGGACATCAAGCCGGAAAACATCATTTTCCACCAGGGACAGGTGACGATCCTGGACTTCGGGCTGGCCTCGCTGACGGCAGCGACGGCTGAAGAGCTGCAAAAAACCGCCGGCACGGCCCGCTACATGGCTCCCGAGCAACTGAGCACGATCGTGGCCGTCGATCAGCGGGCGGACATTTTTTCGTTGGGGGTCCTCCTTTATGAGCTGCTCACCCACAAGTATCCCTATGAAGCGTCGGTGATCCTCGCCCGCTACACCCATCTGGACATCCCTGAGCCCGTCTATCCCAGCGAGCCCAACCTGGATTGCCCCGCCGACTTCGACCGGGTGATCGCCAAGGCGATCCGGATCGGCCCGGACGACCGCTACCCGGGGATGGGTGAGCTGCTGCAGGACCTCGAAGGGTCGCACAACGACATGGAAGTCGTGCCGCTGCAACTGCCGTTGTCCACCCGCTCCTATGTCCTGAACATCCTGCTGGGCCTGTCCGTCGGCGGACTGTTGCTGGCGGCGATCGTCATCGTCGGGACGCGGTTCCTGCCGCCGAGCGACCGTAATCTCCAGCAACTGCCGGTCGAAACAATGCCGTCGGTCGTGGCGCAGGCGACGCCCGTGGTCAGTGCAATGCCGGCGGCGGCGTTGACGTGGCAGCCGGCCGTGACCCGACAGGACGGCGTGGCGGTCTCGGTGATGGAGGTGCAGGAGGACCCTGCCCACCAGCAGACCCATTTCCAACTGCGCGTGGACAATCAGAGCCTGGATGAGATCGCCTTTCTGAACCGGTCGGACCGGGCCGATCTGATCCAGTTGCTGGACGACAGGGGCACGGACTACTCCTACCTGGTGGACATCCCGTCCGTGTCGAGCGAGCTGCTGCGGATTTACCCCGGTAGCCATGTGCGGGGCCAGTTCGCGATCCGCAGCCTGCTGCACCCAGGTGCGAAACGCCTGATGCTGACCCTGGGCGAGTCGGATGGACACAGTCGGCGTTTTGTCTTAAATCTGGCCCGGTCGGCGGAAGCCGCTCACCGGTGAAACCGGTCAAGGCACTGGTCCTGGTGATTCTAGGACTGCTGACGCAGGCAGCCACGATCACCCTGACCAACGAGAACATGCCCAAAGCCCCGGGCCGCCCGACCAGTCCGGCGGCGGTCAGGACATCCCCCGACGCTATGGCGCCCGCCTGGCTGGCGGCGATCAACCGCTTGCGGAGCCGGAAAGGCCTGACCCCCGTTGTTTGGGATCCGGCGATCGGCGAGGGTGCCCGCCGGCAGGCTGAGATGATCACCCGCCTGGCCACGGGCACGGCCAAGACCCTGCCTTCACGGCTGATGCTCGACAAACTCTGGGAAGTCGGGGCATACGACGGCAACCCGGTCTGGCGGGTGATTTCCCAGGATGCCGCCTCACCACAGGGCCCTGGTGCCAACTTCCAATTGGGCAACACGCTGGAAGGGGACATCACCCATGTCGGCGTGGCCAGTGCCGTCCGCAACGGCCAGCGTTGGACGGTGCTCAGCGCCGCACGGCGGCGGGTCAACCTGTCGGGGTTTCATCTGGGGACCTACAAACCGTTCGAGCGACTCTGGCTGAGGGGCAAGCTCATGCCGGGCTGCGACACCCCGCGCCTGGTTTTGACCCGTCCGAACGGCCGGGTCAGTGAAGTGGCCCTGCCCGTCACGGGCGAGTTGTTCGACTACATGTTGGAACTGGACGAGACCAAGGGCCGGTACATGATCGAAATCATGGTCGACGGGCGCTGGGGTCCGGCCGTGGCGTCCCTGTTTCCGGTGGATGTGGGCGGCGCCTATCAAGCCCCGGCAGCAGCGGCAGACAGCAGTGGCGACGACAGCCGCCTGACGCTGGTGCAGCAGCGCGACCGGATGCTGATGCTGATCAACGCCGACCGCAAGCGATTCACCCTGGCGCCGGTGCGACTCTCTGAACGGATGACCGTCATGGCCCAGGGGCATAGTGCGGACATGAAGCAGCATGGCTTTTTTGCCCACGTCAGTCCGGTGACGGGAGACCTGGGGGCCAGGGCCAAGGCGGCGAGTCTGCCGTTGATGTCCCTGGGCGAAAACATTGCGGTGGCCGGATCGCTTGTCGAAGCCCAGGAAGGGCTGATGGGCAGTCCCGCCCATCGCGGGATGATCCTGGATCCCCAGATGACTGTGGTGGGCATTGGCATTGTCTTTGCCAATCAAAGTGGCCGTGACGCGGCCAAATTCTGGGTCACCCAGAACTACGGCGAACATGATCCCGAACAAATGAGGCAGCCATGAACCAAGTGTGGTGGGGCAAAGAAGCGGACTTCTGGCGGGGGATGACCCCGGGCTGTCAGGAACTGATCATGCAGCGTTGCACAGCCCAGGAATGGCCGGCGGGAGCCTCGTTGCTGGCCACGGGGGATGCCGAAGGGATCATCGCCATCCAGTCGGGGCGGGTCCTGCTGGTGTCGCAGCGGACGAACGAGCGGGAACTGACCTTGGCCCGTCTTGGTGCCGGTGAGATTTTCGGCCGGGCCACTTGGCTGCAGCATGGTGTGGCCGGGGCCCGTGTCCAGGTAATTGAACCGTTGCAGGGATGGCACCTGGAGCGGCATGCCATGGAAAAACTGTTGCTGGAGAATCCGGAGGCGACCAGCCGCCTCGCGAAATCCGTCGAAGCCCTGTGGCGTGTGGCGGGCCCCCTGGGTCCAGCAGCCGGACGGATCAGCCGGCTCTTAAGAGCGTGGGGAGCCGATCACGGCCAAACCGGCCCGCTTGGGGTGCTGGTACCCGGGATCCTGGCGCCAGCGGAGATCGCCGAGCTCGTCGGTGCCACCCGCGAAGAGGTGGAGCGCTGTCTGCGCACATGGCGGGCCGAAGGCCGGATCAGCGAAGAGCGTGACCATTACTGGTTGAAGCTCGACCCCAAAGGGCTCGCCCACTAGCCATGGACAAGGACAGGCCCAGACCTGAGGTCTGGGCCTGTCCTGTTGGAAATGCCGACTGCCGCACGCCGCTAAGGGATTTGGATGGCGGGTGGCAAATCATCGACGACTGTATAGCTGACCACGTCAAGGAGGATGCCCAGCTTGCAGACGGTCTCTTTCGTGGAGAGCATGGCCTGCATGGAAACCTTCTTGCCGTCGTGCAATAGCGTCGGGTCTTCGCTGTAGATCTCGTAATGCTTGAGCTGACGGGTGGTGACATACCAGCAACGGTGGCCCATCACATCGACAGAACCGATCGTCCCTTCGACGTGCATCGGTTTCGGTCCACAGGCAGAAAGCAATAAAGCGGCAGAGATGCCGAGAGCGGCGGCACGAAACACGTTTGACCTCAAAGGTATGGGCTGGTACACTGACGCTGACTTATTATACTCCTCCCAGCCAGTGAGGTCACAGCAAATATCCGTGTCCAAAGAGATCATTATCTGCGAGAAGGAAAATCTAGCGGCCATCATTGAAAATGGCCGTGTAGTTGAGTTCTACCTCAGTGAAGGTGAACAACAAGTCGGAGACATCCTGCTGGGCCGGGTGGAATCGATTGTTCCCGCCATCGAAGCCGCATTCGTGAACATCGGCCGGGACAAAAACGGATTCATTCACGTCGCTGATTTGCCGACGAGCCGCGCCCGGCAGGCCGGCATCAAACAAGCCTTGAAAATCAAACAGCCCTTGCTGGTGCAGATTGCCAAAGAGCCCACCGGCAGCAAGGGTGCCCGTCTGACCTCGATGCTGTCCATTCCGGGCCGTTATCTGGTGCTGACGCCATTCGAACGCCGGATCGGCATCTCCAAGCGCATCACCTCCGAAGCCGAGCGTGGCCGGTTGATGCGGATCCTCAGCCAGATTGTCCAACCGGGCTATGGTTGTGTCGTCCGTACCGAAGCCACCGGTCAGACCGAAGCGGCCCTCCAGGAGGACCTCGATGGTTTGCTCAAAGCTTGGCAGGAAATCCTTCGCCTCTCCGAAGAGGTGCAGGCGCCTGCATTGCTGTTCCGGGATCAGGACATGCTGCACCGCGTGCTGCGTGAGTCCTTCACCCCGGACGTCGAGAAAGTGCTGATCGACAGCCCCGACGCCCAGCGCCGGGCGCTCGACCTGTGTCGCAGCTGGGGCGGCGGCGAGGCGGTCCGACGGGTGCAATTGCACCGTGGGACCCGCACGCTGGCGACCCAATACAATTTGTTCCGCGAGATCGAGCAGTCCATTCAGCCGCGGGTCCCGATGCCCTCGGGTGGCTATCTGATCATCGAGCAGACCGAAGCTTTGACCGTCATCGACGTCAACTCCGGCCGGCTCACCTCCGAGGCGGGGCTGCCCGAGACGATCCTCAAGACGAACCGCGAAGCGGCGATTGAGGTCGCCCGCCAGCTCCGGCTGCGGGACATCGGCGGCGTGATCGTCGTTGACTTCATCGACATGAGCGAGCCGCGCGATCAGCAGATCGTCTGGCAGACCCTTGCCGAAGCGGTCAAACCCGATCGGGCCCAGCCGCAGATCGGCTACTTTTCCGACATCGGCCTGATCGAGATGACCCGCCGCCGCCAGCGGCAGAGCCTGCTCGAGCAGTTGTCGATGCCGTGTCCGCACTGCCAGGGCATCGGGCGCGTCCGCAACAACCTCTACCGCAGCGACATGCTGTCGCAGGCCGGTGTCGATTCCCGGGTGCAGTTGGCCGAGATCCTCAAGGAAATCGTCCACGAGCCTGTGGCCATCGAACGTCCGGCCAGCACCCGGCCCCCTGCCGAAGAATTGGAAGCGGGCGGCGGTGAATTCCGCCGTGAGCGCGGCCGGCGGGACGGTCGTGACCGTGGCGATCGCGACCGTGGCGACCGTGACCACGAAGCGGGCACCAGCGCTCGACGCGACCGTGACGCTGAAGCAGCGCCCCGGCGGGAACGTGACAGCGAGTTGGCGCCACGGCGCGAAGGCGGTCGTTTCGACAGCCGTCGTCCCGCAGGTGGCGAGCGCTTCGTGGCCCCTGAGCCAGTGGCCCGCTTTGAAGAAGAGACGGTACCTTTCCAGCCTGCACCCTTTGACGAGGCCCGTCCGGCGCCCAGCGGCGAACCTCGCCGTGACGACGGCCGGCGTCGCCGTCGGCGGGGCCGGGGTGGGGCGGACGTGGCTGCGGCCGAGACGACCGGGACGACGGCGGTCAACGCCGAACCCTGGACGGATGGGGACGAGTCGACCGAGGTCATGCCTTGGGATGTGCCGTTGACCGGTGGCGTGAGCCTAGTCGGGCTCGATGAGTTGGCCGTTGAGGCGCTCGCCGAGTTGGATGCGAGTGTCGCAGTCACCTTTGACGAGCCGACGTTCGACGAGCCCACCTTCGAAGAGGGTGGCACGTTCGAAGAAGAGGCTGTGCCCTTCGTGCGGCCCGTGCTGACTGCACCGGAGCCCTTGGCCGCAGTGACGGAAGACGAAGTCGTCCTTGACGTGGAGCCTCTGGCCGAAGCGCCTGCTTTGATCGCCATCCCGGTGATCGAGGCCGTCGCTGAGGAAGAAGAGGAAGAAGTGACGATCCGCCCCGTGCGGCGTCCCCGCCGTCCCGCCGTCAAGAAGAAAACCGTGGCGGAACTCGCGGCGGAAGCAGCGGCGGCAGCCGCAGCGGAGGCAGTCGCTGAAGCGGAAGCCGTCCCGGATCCGGAACCTGTTGTCGCTGCGGCGGAAGCCGAAGTCCCGGCGGACGACGAAGCCTCTCCCAAAGGAGCACGGACTGCAGCCCGGCGACGGGTCCGCAGCTTTGCCCCACGGCGTGGCCCCAAGGCATAGGGTCGCTTAACAGCTCCTTCACCTAAGGTCTCACCAAGGTTCGGTTAATCAACACAAGGCCCGTGACTTCTCGCAGCATAACTGCAGAGTGGACACGGGCCTTGTGCTTGGCATTCAGTTCGGAACGGGAGAGAGAGCTTATGTACGTCAACGGACCAGGGTCCTCTCAGTCGATGGCTTACGACATGGCGAATCGCTACCGGCTGCAGATGGGTGCCACCAACATGCCCGGCCTGCCACAGGACCGGCTCTCGATGAACACCTACACCAGCCAGCGCTACCAGGCCCCCGAGAGTGGCTTCAAGCAGGTCTTCCGCAAGGCCGCCGACTGGTTCAGCTCCCTCTCCACGATCGCCACGGTGGTCGGATTCTTTTACCCGCCCGTGGCAGCGGTGGCAGCGATCGCCTCTCAGGCCGCTCCGGCCGTCGACATGATCTCCGCCGGCATGAACAACGGTCAGCCCCAGATGGCGACCATGCAGACGAGTTCACGCTACATGCCCAACTGGCGCTAAGCGTTGCGGTGAGGGGCTGCAGAGCGGCCCCTCACCGCACCGTTTTATGGCTTGGGCGACCTGCGTTGGGCATCCGGTCTTGACCGCTTTATACTGACGGCATGTCCATAGCTGCCAAACCGTTGACCGGCGCACCGCGTTCGCCTTGGGCCGACGCCGTTCACCGGTTGCGACGTGACAAGTTGGCCGTCGTGGGCGCGGGGCTGCTCCTGGGCCTGATGCTCGTCGCCATCCTGGCGCCGTGGCTGGCCCCGTTTGACCCGAACCTCCAGTTTGCCGATGGGACCACGCTCTACGGCGATCCCCTACCACCGGGCGGCCGCTACCTACTCGGCACCGACACCCTGGGCCGTGACACCCTGAGCCGCCTGGTCTACGGATCGCGCATTTCGTTGCAGGTGGGTCTGATCTCCATCGCCATCGCCGCCAGCATCGGGACAACCCTGGGGTTGATCGCCGGCTATTTCGGCGGCTGGGTCGATCAGTTGGTCATGCGGCTGACCGACATGATGATGTCCTTCCCGGACCTGCTGCTGATCATGGCCATCGTCGCCATCCGGGGACCGAGCCTGCCGATGATTTTCATTGCCATCGGACTTGTCACCTGGACGACTTTCGCCCGCATCGTCCGCAGCCAGGTGTTGACCGTGCGCGAGCACGAATACATCGAGGCGGCCAAAGCCCAGGGGGCCCGCCCCAGCTGGATCATCGTCAAACATGTCCTGCCCAATGTCGTGGCCCCGATCATCGTGCTGGCCACGATGAACATGGCATCGGCCATCATGACGGAGGCCGCCCTGAGCTTCCTCGGCCTCGGTGTGCAGGAGCCCATTGCCAGCTGGGGTAAAATGATTCAGCTGGGACAGGGATACTTTTGGGATGCCCCCTGGCTCTGCCTGATTCCCGGTTTCGCCATTGCGATGACTGTCTTTGCCTTCAACCTGTTCGGTGACGGGTTGCGGGATGCTTTGGACCCACGCCTAAAATGAAGCCACTCCACGCCTTTGCCACCCTCGCCCTGCTCGCCCTGGTCCCCGGTGCCGCCGATGCCGGCGGCCAAGTGATCGTCCAGGTCGCCCAGCCCCTCGACCATCTTCATCCGATCCTGCATCCGGACCACCCGGCCATGCCGCTGGTCTTCACGGGCCTGTTCAACCTCGACGCCCAGGACAAGATCGTGCCCGAGCTGTCGGCGACGGTGCCCAGCGCCGATGCCGGCACGATGTCCATGTCCGGCGGCAACCAGGTCCTTACCTTCCGGCTGCGCTCGGCCCTCAAATGGCATGACGGCAGGCCCATCACGGCGCATGACGCCGTGTTCACCTGGCAGGTCCTCAAGGCCCAGGCAGGCGGCACCCAACTGCCCATCCGCGAGGCGAAAGCTCTGGACAATGACCGTCTGCAGTTGCGGGTCGTGCCCGGGACACCGATGGCTTCGTTGCTGCAATTCATCATCCCGAGACACCCGTTCCGCTCACCGGCGGAGGCCCTAGATCCCAAGCACCCGTTTTGGCAACAACCGGCCGGCAGTGGTCCCTTCCGGGTCATCGAATGGATTCCGGGCAAGCACCTGCGGGTCGATGCTTTCAAGGATTACTACCGGGGCCGCCCGGCCCTCGATCAGATCATGGTTCAGTTCGGCCGGCCACTGCTGCCGTCGATGGCCAAAAACGTCCAGGTCTGGACGGACATCCCCCTGAGCTGGTGGCCCAAGCTCAATCCACCGGCCCAGCCGAACGCCCGCTGGCGCCTGGCCGTCACCCCGCAGTCCCTGTGGGAAGGCCTGCGGTTCAACCTCCGTGGTCCCCTGAGAGACGGAGCCCTGCGCCAAGCCCTGCTGCGCGGCATCGACCGCAAAAAGCTGGCTACGGACGTCTTTGGTGATGCGGCCATTCTGGCCGAAGGCGTGCGCCCCCATGGCGTGCCGGTGGCCTTCGCCCCGTCTGAGGCCAAGCGTCTCTGGGGCCGGGAAGCGGTGGCCCTGCGCCTCATCTATCCCAGCGGCGGAGTGCACGCGGCAACGGCCGAAGGTCTCGTCCGCCAATGGCAGGCCATGGACGTTACGGTCCAGGCCGATGCCCTGTCCCGGGACACGTATCAGGCAACCGTGATGAATGGCGCCTTCGATATCGCCCTGTCGGACCGGGTCATGGGTCGCGACGACGGGCTCTCGGCCTATCATTCGCAGCACACCCTGCCGTTGGGTACCAACGAATCGGGGCTGGTCGACGCCAAGCTCGATCAGTTGCTTCAGGCCGAGGTCATGGCCGGCGGGGACTCAACCAAGGCATCCCGCAAGGCGGCGGTCGATGCCCGGCTGACCGAGTTGGCACCGGGTGCGGCCCTGTTCTTTTATCCGACCTGGCATGCATACCGCCAGGATCTGGTCCTCGACGCCACCAGCCCCTGGGGCCCGACCTGGCGAGTCTATACGTGGCGCCGTGTGGTGGTTGATGGCACACCGCCTGCAAAACGAACCCCTCCTACGGCCCAGTAGGACGTGTCGTCAGGAACCGTCCTGCATTCGGCGCACCCTGAACTACGACACGACGCCACGTTCATGCCGCTGTGCACCCGTTTGGGATTGCACCGCTGCGGCCTTTTGGACACGGGTTAGACACTGGCGATCGCGGGCTCCGGGATATGCCAGCGGATCACCACCGGATCCGTGGGCGAACCGACCGGTTTGTTTTGGCGGAGCAGCCGCACCGAGACGCTGAACTCGCCCGGCGCCAGGTCCGGCAGACGCCACTCCCAGCCGCCACCCGACGTGACGCCGGTCAGCGACGTGCTCACCCAGCCGGAATCACCGGCTGAAAACCAGACGCACTCTCCAGAGGGCAGTGAGACGACCAAACGACCATGGGCGGCCAACCCCAGGTCGGGAATCTCCAGAGCGGACCCTCGGCCGGCCATCAGAAATGCCACGACGAGTTGATCACCCGGTTCAGGCTGAAAGCCGCGGGAGGGTTGCCAGCGCAGCAGCCAGGCGCCGGCAGGGCCTTCCCCATCCCCGCCCCACGTCAAGCGGCCAGCAAAACGGTCGGCACTGTGCATCGTGCCGCGGCTGCCGCCCAAGTCCTGAGAGGCGGCCCAGAGCCAACCACGCCGTTGCAGATCCTCCGGGACGGCGGGATCATCATAGAGGCTATGCTGTAGCCGCTCCGGAACCGACAGGCCCAAGCCCAGGTAGATCGCCTGTAGCCGATGTCGGAAGAGCATGTCGAACTGGGCGTCGTTCGCCGAAGAATGCCCTTCGCCATACCACCAGAACCAGTCACTGCCTTCAGCCACCCGGACATGCTCCCAAATGCTTTCCGACACCTGTGGCGCGTCAGCGGCAGCTTGCCTGGCTGCCCGCAGCTCGTCCCAGGCCCGGTTCTTCGTGGGCTCGCCGATCCAGGTCCCGAAAGTCCCATCGATCCAGGAACCGCTGTGCAATGCCGGCAATGGCACCACCTCCGGGTCGGCCGCCAAATGCTCCTCGGCCGTGACGAAGCGCAGCGAGGGATCGGCCGCGACGAGGGCATAGAAGGCCCGCAGAAACGGCTCGCCGTCCTCGGGATAAAATTCCCAGCAGTTTTCCCCATCCAATGCGATCGTCACCAAAGCCGGGACACCATCCCCAGTGTCGACCTTGGCCTCGATCGCCTTCAGACGGGCATAGAGATCCCGGGCTGCGGCTAGCACGCCCCAGGTGCTGTATGTGAATCCGATCAAATCGGACAGCGTATGGTCCCGAAACACAATCGCCGGCCCGTCCTGCCAGCGATACGGACGGTACAGCGCCGTCGCGTCGAACGGCACACCCTGGGCATCACGGGGCCACTCACACCCGAGCGAACGGCCAAGGACCGCTTCGTCGCTGATCGTCCACAGGGCCCCGACGTCCGCCAGCGCCGTCATCGTCGCCGGAGAGAGGGACTGTTCGGAGGCCCAGATGCCACGGGGCCGCACGCCAAAGCGCCGCTCGTGGGAGTCGACTGCCATTTGCAGTTGCACGGTCGCATCCGCCGGAAACCGGAACGCTGGTGATGGCAAGGGGGCATCGGGCAAGCCGATTCTGGCGGAATCGGAATCGATGAGCAACGGCAGAATCGGGTGGGCATAGGGAGTCACGGTCAACTCGATGCGCCCTTCCGCGGCGGCCTGCCGATAGGCTGGTACCGTGGCGGCCATCAGGTCATGATGCTTGGCCAACAACTTTTCCCGGTCAGCGGCCCCGTAGTCCCGGCCCCGCCCACTCAACCCGGCCAGTACCGGGTCACTCGCCCGCCAGCGGGGGTCCGTCCAGGCCAGGTGGTAGAGCACCGTCAGATCGACAAGCTCACCATCGGTGAATCGTGCACCGATGGCCTCCCAACCCAAGCCCTCGTCCCGGAGGCGCTGCCGCTTGGCAGCGAGTTCCTGCAGTCTGGGAAACGGATCCAGCATGCGTTGGAGTGACAGATCGAAAAACCGCTCGACGATTTCACTCCGCTCGGCGACCGTCCACAGTCCCGGCTCGATCCTGGCCAATTCCATATGGCGATCGACAGCCTGATCCGAGACGTAGGCATCGAGTTGATCTAACAAGGAGGGCACCAGGTTGAATGTCTGGTGGATCGTCGGAAACTCCGCACCGAGGGTGACAAGATCCAGATAGTCCTTGACGGCATGCAGCCGCACCCAGGGCAGGATTAGCCGGCCAGTCAAAGGATCACGGTAATCCGGCTGGTGCATGTGCCAGACCAATGCGACGTGCAACACGAGCGGTCCCTCCCACCGGCAAGGCCGGCATGCCATGGTCTACTTAGCGTAGGGTCAGTCGATAAAAAGGATGTTGGGGTAGGGGTCTCGTTCAAGGGTAGCACTCCCGACAGCCCCGGATGCCGTGGCTATCAGACTGCGGGCGTAAGTGAAACGACACTGTCGGGTCGTGGACAATGCTCGCCAACGGCTGCAATGCTGAGGACGATAAGCATAGGGAGAATGCAGGATGCCTGATGACTGGCAGCGTCTAGACGCCACAGTGACGATCCTGACGACAGCCGCCAGTTGGCCTTTGGCATGCGAGGCCCTACAACAGCTCGTGAAACCGGAGGCGACGGTTTATCGCCTTTCCCATCGCGGCCGCAAGCTCACAGGCTCACCGGGCGATCCCGGGCTCTGGCTCAGCCATGTGCCCCTCCTGCGTCAGGCCCTGATCGACCAGACCCCCCTGTTACTCCCCGACGGGCCCTGTCCGGGGTGGTGGCTACCTTGGGCGGGCGGGGCACTCCATATCGGGCCGACGGGCGATACGCCACCACGCTGGCTGCTCTCCGTGGCCCATCTGCTCTCCCGGTTTCAAGACCTTCCGGCTGCAGACACGGCCCATGGCGAAGACGTCAAAACCCTGCGTCAGCTCAATGAGCTGAGTTGGCTCATCCACGGGACTAAAGACCTGACGACCCTGTTGAGTCTCGTCCCGGAACAGTTGGGCCGACATCTGGGCCTGACTCATTGTGCAATCATCCGGCTCGGTCCCGACGATCAGGTCGCCGAAGTCATCGGGGCCTGGGAGCTCGGTGCGGTGGCCCCCGTCTGGGCCTCGTTGCGCTGTGAGCGGCACAGCCCTCTCGGGGTGGCCCTGGCGGTGGTCGGGGCGGGGCGCGGGCGCAGCGTGGTCCCGGCGGATCCGACCTTGCGGGTCGGCCGGGCGGCCCACCTGTTTGCCCATGGCGACACGGTCGTCGCCCCCCTGGTGGCGGATGGGGAACGCTGGGGCCTGCTCGTGACACGGCACCCCCGCCCCCGGTCCCTGAAGCTTGGCCGGTTGCTCGTGGCGATCGCCGAACACGTCACCCGAGCCCTCGTCCTGCGCTGGCGAGAGGCCCGGCAGCAGGTCCACCTGCAATTGACGGAGTCTCTGTATCAGCATTTTCCAGTGCCGATCGCCCTGCTCGATGGCGACGGCTGTGTGATCCGCTGCAATCCGGCAGCCGAAGCTCTCTTGGGGCCGCTGACCATCGAAAATCGGCCGTTCTATCAACTCGTCGCTGCACCGGACCGTCAGCGCCTGCAGGATGCCTGGCTGGATCTCGATAGCGGTCGACCGATACAAGTGATCCACGCCCGCCTCGTCGGCGGGCATCACCCAAGCCAGGGCCGGGACGTCGTCTGCAGCCTGTCGGGACTGCCACGGCTGGAACATGCGGCATCGACGTCACCACACACCGTCTTGACGCTCCAGGACTACAGCTCGACCAGCCGTCGGCTCCGTGAAAACGACCATCGACTCCGCTTGTGGGAGAGCCTCGCCCACGGCCTGTCGGAGTCGCTGGCCATTGTCGGTTCCGACCACCAACTGATCTGGGCCAGCCCACCGATCCATGGGGATCTGCATGCCGCTTCGTGCTGTCATCCCCTTTTCCAGGATCCGTCGGGCGGAGCCTGCCTGGCTGAGCAGGCCGTGCAACACGGGATCACCCGGCATCTGTCTGGCGGCAATGAGGCTTCCGCCGGGATGGCGGTGCATGTGTGGCCCGTGCTGGCGCCGGATCGGACGATACTTGGGGCTGTTGCCACGGCCGCCGCCCGCATGCCGCAGAGTACGCCTGACGAGGCTGTCTGGTCCGTCATCGGCCGGTTGCTGGATGGCGTCCGCCACGACCTGAACAACCCGTTGAGCGTCATCCTGGGACGGACCGAGTCCCTGCGGATCGACGGTATCCAGAGCCCGCACGTGGACGCCATCGAACGTGCCGTCCAACGACAAACCGACATTTTGCAAGCGTTGGCCACATGGCGGCCGCGCCCGGGCCCGGCGGACATCATCAACCTCGTGGAGGCTGCCCAGGCGACCCTGGAAGCCCTGCAGACGGTCTCCAAGGGATTTACACAGGGCTGGACCGTCGTGGCAACGGACGAGCCTGTGCTGGTCCGGGCCCAGAACCATCAGATCAGGGCCCTGCTGACCAGTCTATTCGTCTGGCCGGGCCGGCCACGGGGCCCGCGCACGCTCGTCCTGCAGATCCACCCCGTGGCGGAGACGATCCTCCTCACGATCGGCGGGTGGGACCCGGCCCAGGGACCGGCTTGGGTTGGGAAGGACCTCCTGATGTCCCTGGGCGGTCAGGTCGATCAGGACCCGGAAACCCTCAGACCGGTGTGGCGACTGCCAAGATGGCCGGCGGCACTGACGCATCCTGTGGCAAGGCCAACGTAAACCCGACGCCCCGCACGCTCAGGATGGACCCCGGGTCATCGCCTTCGAGCCCCAGTTTGCGGCGCAGGTGGTGGATCCGGACTTTGACCTGGTTGTAGTTGCCGTCCTGATAGCCCCAGACCTCCTGCAGGATCTCGGAAAAGGAGACAACTTCGCCTTGATGGCGCAGCAGGCAGCACAACAGGGCAAACTCGATCGGGGTCAGGTCCTTGTTGTCCTCATCCACGGTGACGAGACGTTTGGGAACGTCGACGACGAGGTTGCCCACCTGATAGACGTCCTGCACGCCTTGGCGGCGGAGATGGGCATGGATCCTGGCGAGCAACTCCCGGGGCCGGAACGGCTTGGCTACGTAGTCATCCGCGCCGGCCATCAGCGCCCGCACACGGTCCTCCTCGTCCTCACAACCACTGAGCACGATGATCGGGGCCCGGGTCTTGCGACGCAACAGTGGACAGAGGATGAGACCGTCTCCGTCTGGCAGGCGCAAGTCCAACAAGATCAGATCGGCCGGGGCGACCGACAGACAGCCCTCGGCAGCCGTCTCGACCATCACGGGGTTGTGACCGGCTGCCTGGAGATAGGCCCCCAACGTCGCCTGCAACTCCCGATCGTCGTCGATGACTAGAATCCGACTCACGTACGACCCCTTCCTCACCAATTGCACTCGGTATAATCGCTACCAAACATGTCTGTTTCTTAACATACTTTCATGAACAGAGCAAGGGCTTACCCCTTGACAGGTCCGGTTGATTCGGCTACCTTTCCCATGACTTGCCGGCGTGGCGAAATGGCAGACGCAGTTGACTCAAAATCAACCGGGGAGACTCATGTCGGTTCGACTCCGACCGCCGGCAATCCCCCAAACATGAGAGACCCCTTCCGTGGGGTCTTTTTTTGTGTCACTTGTGACCTACTGTACTGCCCCAGTAGGTGATCCGACTAGGGCTTTGGCAGCAACGTCCGTCAGCGCACACCTGCTGCCACCGATGCGCCTGCACGGCGACTGACGATGAGACACAGTGGTTGCCAAATTTCTGCCGGCGGAAGCTCGTTGTGTGGAGGCTGAAACGTGAAACTGGGCCGTAGGCTGGGCCTCACGCTCGGCATTGCAGCGTTTGCCGCAAGCTTGGTGCTCGGCTGGTGGGTCTTCCATGAAGTCAAAGAAGGCTACCGCTCGATGTCGACTGATATCGGCATCCGACCTCCCTGGTGAGCGGACCAAGCACCGTACCCGATCGACCAGCGGGCGGCGTGCAGTCTGCGTACTGCGATAGAAGGCGTTCAGCGCATTGTCTGCAGGGTCCCAAACAGGGTACAAAGACGGTCAATATCCTCGGATGCCGACGGCGGCTCAAACGTCATCGCCGTGCTGCAAGAAAATTAATCGTTCGCTCATCCAGAGGCACTCGGTCAATTATCATCCTGGCCCTGGCGGCAGTGCCCCCGAACGAGCAAGTGCCCCCCACGGACCCAGTGATTAGCGACAATTAGAGCAGCCCATGCAGGTAGGCCAGCGGGTCCATGCTGCTCCGGCGCGCCTGCTCTGCCAAGGCGGCACATTGCCGGGAAACCCTGGGCAGGCGGATGTCCCGGCAATGTGCCTGGAGTGCCGGAATCAGGCTGGCTGCTTCCGTGGTGCTCATGAGGCCATCTGACCCAGCAAGGCGTCAAAGGCCGTCAGATCCGGCAGAGGCACCCGGAACTGTTCCAAGTCGCCCAGATCGGGAAGCGGCGGCGGACTGCTGGAAGGCGTCCCTGCGTACTTCAGCAGGTGCAGAACGGCAGCAGCGTCCAGGGCGCCACAAGCCAAGGCCCCGGTGATGGCCGCTCCGTTTTCTTGCGGGGTTCCGGCACGGCGTCGTGCAAGGCCGCCCGCACGACCCGACGGTGGATCCCGAACTGCCGGGCGATGGCCCGTATGGGTTGCCCTTGCACGATATGACGGCGCCTGATTAACTCGTAAAGCGCCGCTTTGGTCGTCCTTGTCTCCGTTCGTTGGGTGTCGTAACGACAACGCACCGGGGTCAGGGCTAAGGTGGGGCCATTTTTGTTCGTCAAAACCCCCAAGGGTGGAGCCAAATCAGGTTAGCGTTCTTAAGTGTAGTCTTGCTGGTCGTGAGTTTCCTGTACCAGCGTTTCAAGCACGTCATATTGGCAAGCGACGACCCGGTAGCCGTAAGGCCGACTGTGGTGGTCATCGACGCAGAAGCAGCCGGAGTAATTCACGAGGATCCTCGCTAGAAGTCAGAGAGGAGAATGTCGTTGCACCGTTCTTGGATGGTGGCGACAGTTGGCATCACACAGCCAAAAACTCACCCTCCAAGGGGAACCACAAGAGTCAACGGCAAAGACATGTCAAAGTGCAGCGATTCGAACCAGTACACCTCCAAACGTTGAAAACCCCGAACAAATCGGGGTTTTCCGGTAAGTGCAGTTCGTAGAGGCTGTTCCAGCAGGCGCAGAGTGCGTCGAATGCTGGACGGTTCTCGACGACAGGTCCTACTGGACCTTAGGAGAGGTTCGGCTGGCAGGCGGCGTACTATCCGCCTACTGGAACAGCCTCTACCGGAGGGCGGCGAGAATGCCGGTAGCGACACGGCGGCGGACGCTGGCGATGTCCAGGTCGATGACGGCATTGACCAGCACGGAAGCGTCGTGAGCGACGGCATCGGTGAAAGCCCGTTGCGCCACGGGTCCTGCCACCTGCATGGACCGGATGGTGTCGAGACCGATGTTCAAGCTCATCACTGCCATTGTCTTCCCGCTTCCTTTCCCCAAATTTAACCCGTGCTTTCTGTATCCGGCATTGACAGGCAAACCTTGCGTACGGAAATCACATTGGGGCTGCGGACACCCGTGGCGGCAGGGTTTCGGGATTCGGCTCGGCCAGCACGGTCAGCTCGTGGGTGTAATGGACGAATCCCGGGGCGGCGCCTTTGGGCTGGCGGACGTGCCGGCGGGGCACGAAGACGACGGAGACGTGGGTGGCATGACGGGCCTTGCTAAAGTAGGCCGCCAGGGTGGCCGCCTCCTCCAGCGTCCGATCCGGCACCGTGCTGCCTTTCGGCAGGCGGATCAGCACGTGGGCGCCGGGGATATTCTGGGCATGCAGCCAGAGATCGTGGTTGCGGGAGAGCTCCTTGAAAATCGCCTGGTTCTGCTGGCCGCTGCGGCCGACGAGGATCGTCAGTCCGTCGCTGGAACGGTATTGCTCAGGCGCCATCTGAGCGGTCGCGACGGCCTTGCCCTTGCCAGTCGTCTCCGGCGGCAACACATCGGCAGCCAAGGCAGACAAATCGGCCATCTCCGTCGCCGTCTCGACCATCTCCGCCGTCTCGGTCAGTTCCCACAGGCGCTCGTTCAAGGCCTGTCGCTGGCCCTGCAGGTGCTCACGCTGGCGCTGGGACTTCTGGGCCAGCCGAAAGCGCCGCTGCACGTTCTCCGACGGGCTCAGATGCGGATCCAGGGTCAGCGTGACCGTCGGATAGGCTGGGTCGAAATAATCCTCCAACTCAACCTGCTCGACGCCTGTGGACACCCGGTACAGGTTCCCCTGCAGTAGCTCGGCCTCCTGCTGCAGGCGCTCGGCAGATTCACAGCGGGACCAGGCGGTTTCCACCTCATCGAGTTGTAGGTGCAGTTTGTCGCGCTGCTGGGTGATCTGCAGACGCAGACGTTCTTGCAGGCGCGTCCGGGCCTCTTCAGCCAATCGCTCCCGGTAGTACCGATCAACCGCCTCGTTTAAGCCGGCAAGCCCGCCGGGACCGACTTCAGCAATGGGCTCGCCGTCAGCCCGCCATTGCCAGCCAGAGTGGCGCCAGGCTTCCCGCCAGTGACTCAGGCGGCGGCAAAGTTCCGAGCCGCCGGTTTCAGGATCCAGACCAACGGTCAACGCCTGCTGGCGGCCCTTGCTGAGACCGGAAAAGGTCTTGCCCACCCATGTCGACCATGGAGCTACCGCCTGCGTGCAAAGTGCCTGCAGGGCGGCATCGTCACAGTCCGCCAGGGCGGGTTTTCCGGCCGCACCAGGGGGCAAGGCATAAGGGAGACCCGGGGCGATCTGCCGATACCGGCTCATCGTCTCATCGACGGTGCGTGAGGCCGTGAGGATCTGCCCTGTCGCTTCATCGACGAGGGCGATCAGGCTGTAGCGACCGACGATCTCCATGACCAGCGCATAGACGTGAGGATCGCCCAATTGGTCACGGCCGCTGATCCGCCAGCGGATGACGCGTTCCCAGGGAGCCTGCTCGACCGAGAGGATGCGGCCGCCGTCGATGTGTTTGCGGGCCTGCACGAGCCATGGTGGCGCGGCGCCTTTGACGAGTGCGTCCTGGCTGAGATGGGCCCGGGCCACCCCGTCCCGCAGGTCGACCCGCCAATGCCAGTTGCCCATTTCATTGTGCCGGCCGAAGACCGAGAGGATGCCCCGCTCCGGCTGATGCAGGGCGGTAACCCGGGCCCCTTCAAGGCAGGGCTTGGCTTCGGCCAGCAACGCGGCCAGCGTGATCGCATCGACGGGCATGTGTGAACCTACTGCGCCTGGCGGCCGGCGGCCACAGCGCCCTTCGGGATGAGAATGCCCAAGCCGGTACTGACCAAACGCTCATGACCGTCAGAGGGGCGGTTGACGACGCGACCATTGATAACCATCGTCGACGAGCCGCCACCATCCAGGTTCATCGCCTCCGGGGTCCCGAAGGCCATGAACTGAGCCGCCAATTCGGTGAGGGTCATCCCCATGCTATGGCCGGTATCGCGACCGTCGACAACAAGCAACGTCAGGTCGCCACCGGCACCGATGCCGATCGCCGTGCGTGGGGCCCGGCCCTGGGTGATGTCGGCCGCGAACTTTTCCTCGACCGCCGTCAGGGCCACCTGACCGCCCCGCACGAGGGTCGGTCCACCGGCGATCGCCTCATTGAGGCCCGGCCAGATCTGGTCCACTTTGGGCCGGAGGGCCGCCAGCGCGCCCACGGGAAACTGGCTGCGCAACCAGGTCACGGACGGCCCTTGGGCGGCAATGACGAAGCCGTTTAGGGGGATCGGCAAATTGTGATCGGCCTCGGCTTCGACCCGCCCGTCCGCATCGACAGCGACTTCCCAGCAGGCACCGTCCATAACCGTGCCGGTCTGCAGGCCGAAACGCTCCGTATACACGGCCAGGCTGTTGCGCTGACGGGGGAAATTGAACCAATCCACTTCGGCACTCTGGCCGCTTGCCGCCAGGACGTCCACACTCAGTTGGGTCTGACTGATAAAGGGCTTGCCCTGCTGCGGCAAAGCCAAAAAGGTGCGGTTGTAGATGGGCGACGTGAGGACTTTGCCACCTTGCATCAACAAACCGATCGGATAGTCCTCCTTCATGGAGAAGTAACCGGCATTGACCGCCACCACCGCCCCCGCATCGGAAGCCAGGCGGCTGACCGGAAAGCGAGCGAAACGACCGCCCTGTTTCTGGGCAATCAGGGTCGTCAGCTTGTAGGCGCTGGCCGACGGCAAAAACAGCTTGTGCCAGACCAGGGGCCCCGTCTCGGAAGCCGACTGATGACAGGTGTATTGCATCCCCTGAGGCAGGTCGGTCGTCGTCTCCCGTGCATAGAAACGTTCCAACTCGAGCGAAAAGTGCCGGCCGTCGGAATTCAGGCGCAGCGGCGTCGGATACCGGCGTTCGATGTCCATGACCAGCATGCCTGGCTGCGTGCTCGTCAGCGTGATCTGCTTGATGACGCTCGAACCCGCCGTCGTTGCCGGCCAGGCGCCACCGGCCCCGCCCAACTCGACGATGACGTGACGCCCCGCTTCCTTGATGCGCCAGGTCACAGGGCGATCCGTCTCCCAGACGAAACGGCAGACGTCGCCTTCGGACTCGACCCGCCATTGCTGCGGCTCGGCCATTACCTTGTGCAGTGAATAGCCCTCGGGCAGGGTTTCGACTTCAATGCCCAGCCTGGGCAATTGATCGATGGGAATGGTGGCCGAGACACCCTGCCAACGGACAGGGATGAAGGTACCGTCCTCGATCGGGACCCGATTCGCCTTGGGTTCGATGCGCAGCGAGACTCCCAACGACCACAGCCGCCACACCGGCACCCACGCGTCGGAAAGCGGGGAACCGGGCAGCGGCTGTCCGTTCAGTTGTAAGGAATAGGAACTGGCGCTTGCTCCAAGGACGAAAGGGACCAACAGGGCAAGTCCAAGCTGGCGAAATCCGATCATCCGGCCGTCAGGGGTGCCGCTTCCAGCCGATGCACATCCGCACCGAGCTGACGCAGTTTGCCATCGAAATTTTCGTAGCCCCGGTCGAGATGGTGCAGCTTGCCGAGCACCGTATCGCCCTGAGCCACCAAGCCGGCCAACGCCAATGCCGCCGCCGCCCGCAGGTCGGTGGACTGCACGTGTGCCCCGGTCAACGCCGGCACGCCCTGAACAACGGCACAATGGCCCTCAATGCGTACCTGAGCGCCCATGCGCTGAAACTCGTCGACGTGGAGGAAACGGTTTTCGAAGACCGTCTCGGCCACCATGCTCGTCCCGCGGGCCACGGCGAGCATCGCCATGAACGGCGCCTGCAGATCCGTGGGGAACCCGGGGAACGGCAGAGTCCGCAAATCGGTTGCCCGCAGGAAATCCGGCCCGAAGACCGTGCAGGACTCCGGCGAGTCGATGCTGATCATGGCACCGACTTCTTGCAACTTGCTGAGGATCGCCCCCATCGCATCAATGGGCACACCCTGCACCTGCACCCGGCCCCGGGTCATGGCCCCGGCGATCAGGTAGGTACCGGCTTCGATCCGATCGCCAATGACGCTGTGCTCACCACCGGTGACGTGCTTGACCCCGTCGATGATGATCGTGTCGGTTCCCGCCCCGGTAATCTTGGCGCCCAGTCCGTTAAGGAACTTGGCCAGATCGGCGATTTCAGGTTCCTGAGCGGCGTTTTCGATGGTCGTGCGGCCGTCGGCCAGGACTGCAGCCATCATGATGTTTTCGGTGGCCCCGACACTCGGGTAATCCAGATAGACCGGCGCGCCCACCAACTTTTCAGCGGTGACGTGAACGGTACCGTGATCGATGACGACCTCACACCCCATGGCCTTGAGGCCCTTGAGATGCAGATCGACCGGCCGCGATCCGATGGCGCAACCGCCCGGCAGAGGAATGCTCGCCTTGCCGAGGCGGGCCACCAACGGCCCGAGGATAAAAAAGCTGGCCCGCATCTTGCTGACCAACTCGTAAGGCGGTGCCCCGTTATCGATGTGTGTGGCATCGATGACGAGGGAATCTCCCTGACGAGCGACGGTCACGCCCAACGTCCGGAGGACGGCGGACATGACTTCGATGTCGGTCAGGAAGGGCACCCGCTGGAGGCGGATGGGGCCTTCGCCAAGAACGCACCCCGCCATGATGGCGAGGGCGGCGTTCTTCGCACCGCTAACCATGACTTGGCCGTTAAGGGGACGGCCGCCCCGGATGTGAAGGGAGTCCACGTTTGTTCTCTATCGCAGGCTGCAAGATGGAGACTGTTTTTCAAGTCTCATAATAAGTGTTACGGAACAAGCCCCCACCCTCTGTGACCGGGCGCACAAGTCGCCTGTGCCCAGCATGCGGGTGATGCAGTCTAGCAGCATGTACACGCCGATGATGCACTGCACCTGTCCCAATCCACCGAATGGTCTGCTTTGCCCCAGAACAACTGCATCGCCTGCCGCCTTCACGGCTATCATAAGACGGCCTTCGTCGGCTGCGTTCGGCCATCCTAGCCAAAGGGCGGGGCACCGACAGTCACTGACTCGGCCAAACTATCCAAGCGATGCACAGGCACGCCACGAGGCTTAGCAAGTGAGTCTTGCGCCCGTCCGGGCCGTTTTCCGGCCAGACAGGTGCCCCCCCGTGACCGTCCCCCCCCAAAAATGCCAGAGGCGTCCAGTTGCGGCTCTTAAAAGAAGACTCCACGCAGCCATGGCTATCACATCGCCCGACACGGCGCCTGGTACCTGTTGATCGGCCTTTGTTACTGGCGCCAGGCGATCCGGGTCGTTCGGGTCGACCGGATCAAAACAGTCACTGTGACTGCGACACCCTATGTCGTGCCGGCGGGAATTCGACTCCGAGGCCGTTCTAAACGCCCCCGATAGGTGAGGGCCCGCAACACAAAGGGCCCGTTTGCACGGGCCCTTTGTGTTGCGCTCTGTGGTTTATTCGCCGCCAAGATTGGCAGGCACCGGTGTCTTTGTCTTGGGCTTCGGGGTCGGAGCGTCGCCGGGGAGATCCAGCGGCACGTCCCGATACTTGCGGCCCGTGCCAACCGCCGCAGCTTGAGTGTTGGCGGCCGCCGGGGCTTGGGCCGACGTCGCGGCAGCTGGGGTACCGGCCTTGGCCGTCGTCCAGTCGGTGAGAAACTTGTTAAAGAATCCGGTCAACTGATCGGCCAGCTGGGGGTTGGTGGCCCGCAGGCCGGCAATCTGCCCCTGCATCTGCGTCGCTGCCGTGTCAACCTCCGCCCGCTCCGTCACGGTCAAGGTCCCAGCCTGGGCTGGGCAGGCCATCAGGAGTTGCAGGTTACGGACGAGTTGCAGGAGATTCGGATCGTTCGGGAGCTGGAGACTGGAAAGGTCGCCGGGAGTCGTGCCCGTCGTCTTGGCGGCGCTGGCGGGGTTGGCAGAGGCCAGGGCTTGCAGGTCGCTCATGACCTGCTGCGTGGCGCCATCATACGCCGCAACCTGCTGAGCGGTAGGACCGAATGTCTGGGCCAATTCTTGTTTCTGCCGCTGGAAATCGTTTTCAGCCTTCTTCATCAGGGCAAACCAGTCGACCGTCTTGGCATCCTGCTGGTTGGCTTGAGCCTGTTGGACGATGGCCCGGTACTGCTCCAGCGTCCCGTTGGCCTTTTGAATGAGAGTCTCATGGCTCTGGTTGAAGAGAGGGGCTTGAGGCGCCACACCACCGGGCGCACCACCTTGGCCGCCGCC
Organism: Candidatus Sericytochromatia bacterium; assembly: GCA_014377495.1. Taxonomy (GTDB): domain Bacteria; phylum Cyanobacteriota; class Sericytochromatia; order JACMPN01; family JACMPN01; genus JACMPN01. Next base: position 3,588 of record JACMPN010000138.1, on the reverse strand, counting down.
CTGCGGCTTGGCTTTCTTGTCGCCGCCGATCCCGAAGAGACCGAGGATCGGCTTGAAAATAGCGCTGACGACCGACATGACGAGGTTAATCACGCCGGTAACCACGGAAGAGACGAGGCTCATGATGCTGTTGAGCAGGCCGCCGACCACGCCGAAGATCGAGCCCAGGCCGCCTCCCATGCCGCCCATCGCGCCCTGCATCCCGCTACCGGGAGGAGGAGCCTGCTGGCCGCCATACATGTCCGAGCCGTAGCTCGGGCCCATTTGCTGGGCACCGTACGCCTGGGGCGTCCCCTGTTGGGGGTATTGGCCCGGGGGGGGATAGTAGCCGGGCTGGACGCCGTTCGGATTAATAGCCATAACTCACCTCTCTAGGTCTCTATACCCTATCTCGCCGCTTGTTAACGAGAACTTGTCAGCCGCGGCTTAAATGCTTGGAAAGTGCCGATTAACTTTGGGCCGAACCCACCGATGCCGCGTGATTGGCCAACGTGCGAGTGGCTGTTACACTACCCGAGCCAGCGGGCACTGTCTTTGTTTCAGCGCTGTTGCGCCCGCGCCGCGGAGGCTCCCGGTTGACCTGTCCCAATTGCTCCTATAAGAATCTCGCCGGCGAGAAGTACTGCAGTGAATGCGGTGCCTCCCTCCTGCCGCAAAAACCCGTGACCGTGGCCACCCTGGTGTACTGCCGGCGGTGCGGTCAGGAGTCGAGCGCCGACAAGAAGTTTTGCTCGAGCTGTGGCGAATCTTTGCCGACCAGTTCGACAGCGCTCCCCCGCGGCGACGTTGGCCCCCCGCCATCCGGCTCCAAGCTGTTGCCGCCGGACACCCTCCTGCAGGGGCGTTATCGGATCACCAAGCTGATCGGCCAGGGCGGTATGGGGGCCATCTATATGGCCAAGGACACGCGATTCCCCAATCGTGTCTGCGCCATCAAGGAGATGCTCGACAACTATACGGACCCCGAGCAGCGGGCCCTGTCGACGCAGAACTTCCACCGTGAAGCCGACCTGCTCAGCTCGATGCGCCACGAGGGCATTCCGGAAGTCTTCGATCGATTCACCGAAGGCAACCGCCACTACTTAGTGATGGAGTACATCGACGGCATCGACCTGGAGCAAAAGCTGCTCCAGAACGACGGCCCGTTCGATGAGGCGCTGGTGCTCGGCTGGGGCGTGCAAATCTGCGATCTGCTCAGCTACCTGCACCACCAGACACCCCCGATCATTTTCCGCGACCTCAAGCCCGCCAACCTGATCCTGAACCGGCAGGGCCGTATCTATATGGTCGACTTTGGCATCGCCCGCTTCTTCAATCCCAGCACCAAAGGCACGATGATCGGCACCCAGGGCTATGCCCCGCCGGAGCAGTACCGTGGCCAGGTCGAGCCCCGCTCGGACATTTACGCCCTGGCCGGGACGATGCATCATTTGCTGACCGAGCGGGATCCCCAGGCAGAGCCGCCCTTCAGCTATCCGTCCGTGCGCTCGCTGAACCCACGGGTCTCCACGGCGTCCGAGCGGCTGATCGCCCGCTGCCTGCAGAATGAGGCAGAGAACCGGTTCAATTCGGCCGAGGCGATGCTGCAGGCCCTGATCGAGCTCAGTCAGACACACCAATCGGCCATTAAAGTCTGTCCGAACTGCCAGAAGACCGTCAGCATCACCAAACAGTTTTGCCCGCATTGCCGGCAATACATCTCCAGCCAGGCTGGCTCGGGAACGACCGGTTCCATGGCGCCGCAAGGCACCCTGCGGGGGATCGCCAAAATGCTGACGAGCCCGCTACCCGCTCAGCGCAACGTTGCCACCGGGTTGATGGTTTCGATGGTGCTCAACACCATCTTGATCCTCGTCGCGGTATTCCTGATAGTCATGCTCATCAGTCGCCATTGAGGCCCGCCCCATGGAAGAGACCCTGCAATCCGCTGATGCCCTGCCGGCTGACACCCTGCTGGCCAACAGGTACCGAATCGAACGATTCCTGGAGATCAAGGGCGGCGCCCGACTCTACCGGGCCGTCGACGAAGTCACCAGCCTGAATGTCATTGCCATGGAGCGGTTGCGCAAGCCGCTGCCCCGGGTGACGACGCTGACCGTCGAAAAAGAGGGCCTGACGCCCGACTCACCCTGGTATGACTACTTTGCCGTCCTGCGAAGCGTCACGTACCCCACCCTGGTCAAGGCCGTCGACATCTTCGACCACGGTGAAACGAGCTTTCTGGTCATTGAGCAGCTCGAAGGCCGGGATATGGGGTACTTCCTCACCCAGCAGCGGCCCACGGTCCAGACCGCATGCGACTGGATGATCCAGCTCTGCCAGACATTGCACCAGTTGCATCGGCGGCACATCGTCCATTTGGACCTCAAGCCCCGCTACATCGTCGTCTCCTACGACCTGCAACGGGTCCGGCTGACGGGTCTGCACCGGGCCGGCGAGTTGCCTGTCGAGGCCCCTAACGATCCCGACGAGTCCTATGCCGCACCCGAAGTGCTCAGTGGTGGCCGGATCGATGAACGGGCGGACATCTATTCGCTCGGGGTCATCTGGCACCAGTTGCTGACGAGCTTCGATCCCACCAAGAGCGTGCATGCCAGCCGGCGCCGCCACTTCCCGGACGTGTCCTACTTTTTGCCGGCCGTCCATCCGGCGATCAACCGCATCATCAAGACGATGCTGGAACCCAATCCGGTCGACCGATTCGGCTCCGTCGAAGAGGTGAAACGCGCCATTCTCGACGTCTACGGGGCCCTGGTCCATCAGGTGGCCTATGTCAGCGACGTCGGCCAGCTGCGTGAACACAACGAGGACGCCTATCTCACTGTCGACCAGTCAACCCACCAGATCGGCGTCGCCGACCGTTGGGGCCTGTTCATCGCCGCCGACGGCATGGGCGGCGCCGCAGCCGGTGAGCAGGCGAGCAGCCTGGCGACCCGGGACATGGCCGCTCACGTGCTGCAGGGGCTCAGCAAAGAGGGCATGGAGCCGACCGCCCTCCTGGAAACCGGCATTAAGATCGCCAATAGCGCCATCTTTGCGGCGGCCAAGCGCAACCCGCAATGGAGCGGGATGGGCACGACGATCACCGCCGCCCTGCTCTGGGGAGACAATGTCTTTTTCGGCCACGTGGGCGACTCCCGGGGCTATCTGATCACCGCCTCCACCATCGAAAAGGTCACCCGCGACCACTCGCTGGTCGGCCGGTTGTTGGAAATGGGCCAGATCACTCAGGAAGAAGCCTCCGTGCATCCGCAGCGGAATCTGATCTACCGGTCGCTCGGTGCTTACCCGACGGTCGAAGTCGACTGTTATGTGCGGGCGATCAATCCGAACGATCGCATCCTGCTCTGCAGCGACGGACTCACCGAACACGTCGCCGACGACGAAATCCACCGCATCGTCATGGCCCAATCCGACCCCCGGTTGGCCGTCCGCCATCTGGTCAATCTGGCCAACCAACGGGGCGGTGAGGACAACATCACCGTCGTGCTCTTCCAGATCGAGGAGGTGCGCTGACCATGTGCTACCATATGGTTGGTTTTGACCCGCTTCCGAAAGGATTTGTCGCCCCATGAGCTGTCCGCATTG